>NZ_JBHNMF010000133.1:0-7697 GCF_048562965.1 Thiolapillus sp.
TGTTGCGTAGTGCTTGGTGACCAGGACGGCTGGGGCACAAATAGGTTGTCAAAGGCCGAGTCGATTTTGGGGACTGGGATGTCCCAAAATCTATCACGAGGTCGAAGACACGCTTGTTTGGAATATAATCACATGGTACCCGACAACTAACGTTGAAATGAATTTTGATCCCACTGCAACAAAAGCGGGATTCGCGGAAATACGAAAATATGCTAAGAATATTATTGTTCCTGGGTACCAATGTCGCCATTCTGGCGGTGCTCAGCATCACCATGCGCATCCTGGGCGTGGACGACATGCTGGCCCGGCAGGGCGGCGGGCTGAACCTGAATGCCCTGCTGATCATGTCGGCAGTGATCGGCTTTACCGGCTCGTTCATCTCTCTGTTTGCCTCCAAGTGGATGGCAAAACGCAGCATGGGTGTAAAGATCATCGAACAGCCCGTCAGCTCCAC
This sequence comes from Thiolapillus sp., assembly GCF_048562965.1. NCBI lineage: Bacteria > Pseudomonadati > Pseudomonadota > Gammaproteobacteria > Chromatiales > Sedimenticolaceae > Thiolapillus > Thiolapillus sp. The sequence goes on from NZ_JBHNMF010000133.1 coordinate 455, forward strand.
CGACCGCTGGCTGGTGGATACTGTTGCCCGTCTGTCCCGGGAAGTCGGCATAAAGATGCCGGAAGTGGGCATTTTCCCCAGCGCCTCGCCCAATGCCTTCGCCACGGGCTGGAACAGGAATGACGCCCTGGTTGCGGTGAGCATGGGACTGCTGCAAAACATGAACAGCGATGAGGTCGAAGCAGTGCTGGGCCACGAGATCAGCCACGTAGCCAACGGCGACATGGTGACCCTGACCCTGATTCAGGGCGTGGTGAACACCTTCGTGGTGTTCTTCTCGCGCATCATCGGACATATCGTTGACAGAACCGTGTTCAATACCCGGGAGGGCTATGGCCCGGCCTACTGGATCACCTCCCTGATCGCCCAGTTCGTGCTCGGCATCCTGGCGATGATGATCGTGGCCTGGTTCTCACGCTGGCGGGAATTTCGCGCCGATGCGGGTGCTGCCAGACTGACCGGCAGGCACAAGATGATCGCTGCGTTGCAGCGCCTGGGACAGGCTCAGCCGGAACCGCTGCCCGACGAGATGGCCGCATTCGGTATCGCCGGCGGGGGCCTGCATGAGCTTTTTGCCAGTCACCCGCCACTGGAAAAGCGCATCCAGGCACTGCAGGAAGCTGCCTGAACAGAAATGGCCCGCGGCAATGCGGGCCATTCTTTATCAGCTGGCAACGGCTAAAGACGGAAACCTACTGCCCGCGCTCCCGGGAAAGTTTCTCTGCCGCGCCGGCATCCACCGCCCAGAGTTTTTCCAGCTGGTAGAAATCCCGGACCTTGGCCTGCATGACATGCACCACCACACCGTTGAGGTCCACCAGCGCCCATTCGCCCTCGGTTACGCCTTCCACGCCCAGCGGTGGCTCTCCGGCCAGCTTGGCCTGGAAAGCCACGGCTTCGGCAGAGGATTTTACATGGCGGTCGGATGTGCCCGATGCGATCACGAAATAGTCGGCAATGCTGGTCTTTTCGCGCACGTCGATCACGGTAACGTCCGTGGCCTTCATGTCGTCCAGCACGTTGACGACCAGATCGCGCAATTCTTCAATTTCCATAAACAAGTATCTTCAGAAAACAATGGAGCAATGATACCACCTGGGATGTATTAACCCGACATCAATATTGGTGCCGGGTTGACAATCACCGTACAGAAAAACAGGCTGCCAGCCCCTGTTCCAGCGTGGGATATCGCAGTTCGACACCCAGTTCCCGCAGCATCTTGCGGTTGTCGATACGGCGTGACTCGGCCAGGTAGGAACGCAGGCCAGCTGACAGCGCCTGCTCTCCTGCCGAGGGATCGATGACCGCCGGCCGGGGCAGACCGGCAAAATCCGCGACCCTGTTGAAATAGGCGGCCATGTTGCCGGGCTGGCCGTCGGTCACATTGTAGACTTCCCCGTTTCTGCCCCGCACCATGGCCGCCTGCAGTACCTGTACCAGATCATCCACATGGATGCGGTTGGTCCAGGGCGCGTGCCGTTCCGCCACCATGGGCTTGCCTGCACGAAGGCGCTGCAGCGGCAGCTTGTCCGGCCCGTAGATGCCCGCCACGCGCAGGCGCACCAGTTCCGTATCCTGATGCCGCACCCAGGCCTGCAACTGCTGTTCGGCATCCAGCCGGCGAAGCGCACGGTCTGCTTTCGGATTCACAGGAGTGGACTCGTCCACCCACTCCCCCCGGCAGTCGCCGTACACACCTGTGGTGCCCAGGTAGACGATCCGTCGTGGTGGGCCGCTGCCTTCCAGGCCCTGCAGAAAATTTTCCATGAAGCTGTCCACCACGCCGGTTTTCGGTGGCGGCAGCAGGTAGTAGATGTCAGTTCCCCGGGTAGAGGGCAGGCCGACTGCTGTACGGCCCAGGTCACACCTCACCGGGGTGATGCCCATCCCGGCCAGTTCCCTGCTGCTTTCCTCGCTGCGTACCAGGCCGCTGATTCCTGTCTTTCCCAGACTCTCTGCCAGACGGCGTCCCACGTAGCCGCAACCGGCAATCAAGCGTGTCTTCGGCCTCGTGATAGATTTTGGGACATCCCAGTCCCCAAAATCGACTCGGCCTTTGACAACCTATTTGTGCCCCAGCCGTCCTGGTCACCAAGCACTGCGCAACAACTTCGCAAGCTCGTTGCTGCTCCGTACTTGGCTCCCATATGACTGGACGCCGCGTTCGGAGGCCTACTTTGTTTTCCCTCTGGCGCAAGGCACGCCGGGAAAACAGTGCGGCCTCGCGGCTACTGGGGACTACCAGCCTTCGCTTCGCTCTCCATGGCTGGCAGCGCAGTATATTCTTGTTCCCCATTGATCCAGCGGTTTTCATATAGCGTCAAATCAGCGACAATTAGTGGCTTAAGTCTAAAGGAAATGAAGAAAAACACCCATGAGCTTTACCATCACACTCTCCCCCAGCGGCCATCAGTTTCAGGTCGATACCGGCGAAACCATTCTGGATGCCGCCATCCGCCAGGACATCGGCCTGCCCTATGGCTGCCGCAACGGCTTTTGCGGTGCCTGCATCGCCACCCTGGTTTCCGGCGAGATCGAGTATCCCGAGGGAGAGCCGGACAAGCTCCTGGACGCCTCGGACGACGCCTGCCTGCCCTGCCAGGCGGTGCCTGCCTCCGATGTCGAGCTCAAGGTCAAGGAAATAGAGACCCCCAAGGAAATCGAGCCCCGCATCATGCCGGTAAAAGTGGCGAAGATCGACCATCTTGCCGATGACGTGGTTCGCTTGTACCTCAAGTTGCCCGACGAGCAACGCCTGCAGTTCATGGCCGGACAGTATCTGGATTTCATCCTGGAAGACGGGCGCAGAAGAGCCTTCTCCATCGCCAGCGCCCCCCATGACGACGATTTTATCGAACTGCATATCCGCCACGTGGACGGCGGCGTCTTTACCGACTGGGCCTTCACCCAGATGAAGGAAAAGACCATCCTGCGCATCGAGGCCCCTTTGGGCGCCTTCACCCTCAATGAAGAATCCGACCGCCCCATGCTGTTCATCGCCGGCGGCACCGGTTTTGCGCCCATCAAGTCACAGATCGAACATGCCTTCCATGCCGGCATCGACCGCCCCATGGAACTGTACTGGGGCGTGCGCGCCCAGCCGGATCTCTACCTGCCGGATCTGCCCAGACAATGGGAAAAGGAGCACAGCGATTTCCGGTTCGTGCCTGTGCTGTCAGAACCCGAAGCAGGCTGGGACGGCAGAAAAGGCTGGGTGCATGAATCGGTACTCGAAGACCATGACAACCTGGCCGATTACGACATCTACATGGCCGGCCCTCCGCCCATGATCAAGGCGGCAAGAGACGCCTTCCACGCCGTCGGGGTTCCTGAAGAACAGATGTATTACGACTCTTTCGAGTACGCAGCAGACTGATTCAGCCTACTGGGGGACACCGCTGGTCACGCTGAAAACAGCGTTGTCCGCCACGGAAAACCGGGGCTGGAGTTCGATACGGGGCGCGTGAAAACTCGTTTCGCCTGCAACCACACGAAAACCGCCATTGCCTGCAGACAGGGTGTTGCAGGCGGCAAGCTGCAGGTAATGATCCTGGTTCATGGCTGAGCATCCTGCGATCAGCAGGATTTCATCACTGGCCGCCGCCACCGCTGATCCGTTGCGTATTTGCACGCTGACACGCTTGCTGCCTGCACCGGCACTCAGATCCCACATCCTGTTCTCTGCATATGCCTCCCAGCTGGACCAGCTACCGTTTTCGTTCTGAAAACGCATCTCCCTGGCAAACCCCTGCCCATAGACATAGAGTTCAACGCGAGGAGAGGCGGTTTCATCTTTTTCCCGCTCGATCACCAGCGGATAAACTCCCGAGCGGCCAAAGTCCTGCGTCCAGTAGCGGTAGTAGGGCCCGGACCCGGCTCTGTCCGCTGCGCAGTCACCGTTGCTGTCCTGCCGTATGTTGTTTCTGTCATCGGATTGCAGGACATACCCCACCCCCATTTCCCGGAAATTGTTGGACAGGATATTGGCCCGGTGTCCCGGGCTGTTCATCACATCGGCGGGATCACCCTGGCCCGCAGCGATATTTTCGCCCGCAGCATGAAATGAATAGCCGGCCTGTCGCATCCTGTCCCAGGGCGTGGTCTTGTTGTCCAGATCGCAGTGATCGAAGAAATCCCGGTAAGCCATTCCCCGGCTGTGCGCCATGGCCGCAGCATCCAGCGCTGAGTTCTTTTTCAGTGGCGCAAGCTGGCCATTGTCCCAGCGTTCCTGGTTTACCAGTTCCACGACCTGCTGGCCATAATCGCCATTGGCCTGTGAGAGATACAAGCAACCAACCCGCGATTGGTACAAACCGGAATTTCATTTTCGATCACCCGACAACATTATTTTGCAAAAGCATAATGGCTAACACCTCTTCTGAATGTGCAGGCGGTAACAAATTCAGGACGAGGATGGATAGTCGATGCGCAGGTAACGCCCGCTGGCGACATGCCTCTCCTGCTGTCTGTCTCCACACCAGCGTATGCGCACCAGCACATCGCCCTGATAATCCCCCAGGCCAAACAGCAAGCGGGCATCACCCTGGGCGGAGAGGCCGTTGCTGGCGTGAACTTCCCGCACCTGGCGCTGAACGGGATCGCCATAGCGGATTTCCACCCGCGTGCCCAACGCATCACGGTTGCAGTGTTTTCCATCCTCGTGTAATTCGAGCCCGAGCCAGCCTTTGACAGCCGCATCGTTGCGAAAGATCCCCAGGGGCTGGAACTGGTGGGTCATGAGCACGTCCAGGTCGCCGTCGTTGTCCAGGTCGGCCAGGGCTATGCCCCGGGCATTGTCCTTTTGCGTCCAGCCCACCCGGTCCGCCACGTCCACGAAGAACTGGCCCTGGTTGAGCATCACCCGGTTTTTTTCGTAGGGAAAGATGCAGCGCCCGCGCAGATCCGCCCAGCTGTCGGCATAGCCATGAATATCCGGCCCGGTCAGGGCGATACGCGCATTCCAGTACCAGTAGTCCCCGCAGGCTGGATAGATGCGGTCGTAGGCATCGTCCACCATGCCATTGGCGTGCAGGATATCCAGGCGGCCGTCCCGGTCCATGTCCCCCATGGCGCCGCCCCAACCGAAACGCCGGGGGTTGAGAGCGTTGCGCCGGGTGGCTTCATCACGGAAGGCGTCCGCGCCTTTTGAATCCACCTGGCCATCGTTCATCCACAGCAGGCTGCCCTCGGCCTGCAGGGGCTCGTGGACATTGGAAACATAGATGTCGTCGAAACCATTGCCGTCGATATCTCCAAGGGAGGCGTTCATGCCCTTGTAGGTATCCCGGCCCAGGGTGTTGCGCAGCACGCCGCGGATGGCCTCGAAGCGTTGTCCCCGGCGGTTGATGTAAAGGGAATCAGGGCCGAAATCATTGGCCACGTACAGGTCCGTCCAGCCGTCGCCATTGAGATCGCCGGCGCCGATATCCAGGGTCCAGCGGGTCTCGCCCAGGCCCAGGCCGTCCACGTCCGCCGCCTCAAGCCGTCCCCGGCGATTGAAGAAGAACAGATCCCTGCCGCCGTTGTCGGCATTGTGCCAGGAACGGGGCATGACGTTCAGGGCGCGGCGGTCGCCGGGATATTCCGGATCGGGAAGATCGAAAATCGTGAAAGGCGTGGGCCGGTCGTAACCGGAAAGATAGGGGGGCATGGCGTTGCCGATGTACAGGTCCAGCCAGCCGTCGCGGTCCATGTCCAGCACATTGGCGGTGAGGCTGACGGTGAAGGGGCGCCCGAGCTGTGTCTGGCTGACATCCTCGAAACCGGCCTCGCCCGTCTCCGCCAGGCGGTTGGCCAGGAGACGCGGATAACCGTAACCGCTGAGCACCAGCAGGTCCTTGTCGCCATCGTTGTCATAATCGAACCAGAGGGCGCCGGAAGGCAGACCCTGGGTCCTGGGATGCTGAACATAGTTGTCCAGGGCCGGCAAGGGTACGCGCTGGAAACGGAAACCGCCCAGGTTGCGGTACAGGGCGGCCCGATCCCGGGGTGCTTTCAGGGGATAGGTGACAAACAGATCCTGCCAGCCATCCCCGTCGAAATCCGCCACCGCCACGGCATCTCCCACGGACAGCAGCCACTTGGCCACGTGCCGCAGGCGCGGGTCAACCTGTTGCAGCACCTGGCCGGGATGGGTGCTGATGCCCGCCTGCGCCGCCGGAATCTCCACCAGAACGAAACCGGGATCCACCTGGCTCATGGGCATGAGCCACAGCCGTCCCATCCCCAGCCCGGCGCCTGCCAGCAGCCCCAGGGCCAAGACCGTGCGCAGGCGCTCCCGCCAGTTGATGTGGCAGCGAAAACCTCCGGCGAGGATTTTGATCCGTTCCCCCGGCCCCTTGTCCGGTGCCCGGCAGCTTTCCCACAAGCGCCACAGCCCGTACAGGCTGTACCAGACGAAAGCCGCGTAGAACAGGGTGGAGAGGGTTTCCCGGATGTGCAGGAAGAAATCCACCAGGACGATGACCAGGGCCATAAACACCTGTCCCTTGCGGCTCTCCGGCGAAGTCGCGGGATCGGTGATCATGAAGAAGGTGAACAGGTAGAAGGCCGGGGCGCTCAGAGTGCCCAGAATCAGGGTCTCCGGCGGAATGTGATGACGCATGATCCAGGCCCTCAGCCCCAGGCAGGCAAGGAAGAAGCCGAGAAAGGCCACCACCAGCACGCTGCGCCGGATGCGCAGGCCGAAGAGTAGGATGGCCGCCGTGGCGATAAACACTCCCAGGGCGGGAATGCCGTTCCACTGGTAGGCCGGGGACACGCTGATCATGTCGTTGGCCAGGACCAGGCTGGCGACGATGCCGAACAGGGAGGGGTTATAGACATGCCGCCCGTCCACGCTGAACAAATACTTGGAGCCGATGGCCAGGAACACCGGGATCAGAGGCAGCCACAAGCCATGGGCATAGTTCACCAGCAGACTGAGAGACAATCCCGTGATGAAGGCACTGAGAGGAAACAGCCAGCTGCCACGAATCAGGCGGTGCAGAACAACATCCAGCACGCAGGCAGATGTTATGACAACCAGCAGCTGTCCGGGCGTGCGATTAAAACCCAGCACCGTCACACCCAGCAACAGATACAGCAGCTGCAGCAAGGCCACGGGAATACGGGGATCATGTCAGGAAGGTAACTACTCACCCCTATCAGCATAGAGCTGTCCCGAAAAGGCCATTTGAATGGCGACCAGCGGATTGTATCCCTGATTTGCCATGGTCTGCAGGTAACTGGAGATGCGGCAATA
>NZ_JBHNMF010000134.1:0-7587 GCF_048562965.1 Thiolapillus sp.
CATGGATGAGTATAAAAAACTCCCCGAAGTACGGGCAGCAGAGCTGGACTTGCCATACAAGGCACTGATCGACCACATCAATCTACAAAAGCTGATTGCAGTCATCAACGACTCCCTGCGTTACTTTGAAGAGCAGGGTTATCAAAAGCTGCTGGCGAAAATGGTCGAAATGGCTGCCCCGAAACCGGAACCTGTTGAGGCAGATGAGGGAAAGCCAAAATCCCAGGTAGCAGAGCCAAAGGTCGAATACATTTCAACGCGAAAAATCAGGGTATCATTTGACAAGGCTTGGCTGGCCGAAGAGGCCGATGTCGATGAATATCTGCAACAACTGCGCGAAGCTTTGTTGCGCGAGATCAAAGCAGGCAAGCGGATACAGATATGAGCCGTCAAGAGATTGAAGAACTCATTTCACAGGGGGAATCGCTGACGGTTGAATTCAAGAGTGACAGCAAGTGCCTGCCTGATCGCGAACTGCTTGCCGCAGTGGTCTCATTGGCCAATACCGAAGGTGGAGACTTGTTGCTGGGCGTCGAAGATGATGGAACGGTAACTGGCCTGCATCCGAATCATCTCAATACTGCCGGCCTGCCGTCATTGATCGCCAATAAGACCAACCCGGCTCTATCTGTCAGAGTAGAGCGATATGACCTGCAGGGAAAATCGATAGCCCGGATCACAGTCCCCAAATCACGGCAACTGGTATCGATTTCCGATGGCACTCTGCTTCGAAGGCGGATCAAGCTTGATGGCAAACCTGAAGCGGTACCGTTCTACCCGCACGAGTTCATACAACGCCAGTCGTCCATGGGGCTCGTCGATCCATCGGCCATGTTGCTTGAAGACATAGACGTCAGACGGTTGGATCCACTACAACGGCAGCGCATTCGCAACGCCATTAAAAAATACGGTGGCGATCAATCCCTGTTGGCGCTGGCAGATGACGAACTGGATGGCGCCCTGGGGCTTTGTCGCGAGACGAATGGTGTCAGACGGGCAACCCTTGCCGGTTTGCTGCTCTTGGGAACAGAAGAACTGTTGCGTGCAAATCTGCCATCCTACGAGGTTGCGTTTCAGGTGCTGCAAGGTACGGATGTCAGGGTGAACGAGTTCTTTCGCAAGCCTTTGCTGGAAACCTTCGAGGAAGTAGAGCTTCTTTTCAAGGCCCGGGTCGAAGAAGAAGAGATTCAGGTGGGCCTCTTCAGGGTGCCGGTTCCCAATTATGATCGCCGCGCCTTCCGCGAAGCCTTCGTCAATGCGCTGGTGCATCGGGATTTCAGCCGTCTGGGCGCGGTACATGTCAAGCTCACGGAAAACGGTCTCTCTATCAGCAATCCTGGTGGGTTCGTGGAAGGCGTCAACCTGGACAACCTGCTCGTTGCCGACCCCCGTTCCCGTAACCCTTTGCTTGCAGACGTGATCAAGCGCATCGGCCTGGCCGAGCGCACCGGGCGTGGTATAGACCGCATCTATGAAGGGATGCTGCGCTATGGTCGTCCCCCGCCTGATTATTCCATGTCCAACGAATTCACGGTGACCGTGCAGTTGGTCAACGCGGCTGCCGATCTTGATTTCCTCAAGATGGTTGTCGAGCAGGAAGACAAGTTGGGCAACATGCCCATTGATTCACTGATCATCCTGTCCCGCCTGCGCGAAGAGCGTCGCCTGACCACCGCCGATCTTGCCCCATCCGTCCAGAAACCGGAGACCAATGTCCGTGCAACGCTGGAAAAACTGGTGGAAAGCGGCTTTCTGGAACCCCACGGCACCGGCAGGGGCCGATCCTACACCCTCAGTGCCGCCCTGTACCGAAAAGTCGGGAAGAAATCGGAATATATCCGCCAGGCCGGGTTTGCGCCTATCCAGCAAGAGCAGATGGTTCTTAACTACATCGACAAGCATGGAAGTATAAAACGAGCGGAAGTCATGGATCTTTGCCGTCTTGATCGAAATCAGGCTTACCGCTTGCTCGCCAGAATGAAAAAGGCTGGCCAAATCAAGCAAATCGGTGAGCATAAGGGGGCAGTTTATGAGCGGGTTTGAGTCGATATGCTCGTATTTATGCTCGTTGAGCATAAAATACGCTATGCATGCATGCATCCTTTTGAGTTATATAGAAAAATGTACACGCCGCATGAATATAAGCGTGATTTTTTACGCCCGGCGCCCAAAAATAATCCGTGTTTATCCGTGTCCATCTGTGATTCAAAAGGCGTTTAAATGGAAACCTCAAAACTCAAAAAATTCGCCCAACACGCCCGCCGCAACCTGATCGAGCAGGTGTCTAACAAGCTCAAGCTAGTACTTGCGGAGGACAGCGCGGCCCGGCGTGAAAATCCTAAAGCGGTAGCAGAAATCGAAAAACGGATTTTTGGTGTATCTGGCCAATATACTGACAACTGTACACTGACCACTGATGACTCGCGTCGGCAAGCGCAGCTTGTTGAGCGCGTGGCCTATATCTGGTTCAACCGCTTTTGCGCCCTGCGTTTCATGGATGTTAACCGCTATACCCGCATCGGTGTAGTTTCGCCAGCCGAGGGGCAGTTCCAGCCGGAGATTCTGGCTGAGGCCAAGATGGGGCATATTGATGAAGGCATGGTGGACGAGTCGGCCAGGCAACGGATCTTCGCCCTGATTGACGGCAAAACCCCCAGCCAGGATCCACAAGCCGAGGCGTACCGGCTGCTGGTCGTGGCGATCTGTAATTACTGGCATGGTTCGATGCCGTTCATGTTTGAGCGCATTGCCGATTTCACCGAATTGCTGATGCCCGACGACCTGCTCTCGGGCAACTCCATCCTTAGCCTTACACGCGAAGCGATGACGCCGGAGACTTGTGGAGCAGGAAGTAATCAGCTGTCAGTAATCAGTAATCAGAAAAGGCAAACCAACGAACTTACTGATGGCTGTGGGCTGAAGGCTGATAGCTTAGCCGCCGCAGGCGGCGTAGAGATGATCGGCTGGCTCTACCAGTTCTACATCTCCGAGAAGAAGGATGAAGTCTTCGAGGGGCTAAAAAAGAACAAGAAGATCACGCCGGAAAACATCCCCGCCGCTACCCAGCTGTTTACCCCGCACTGGATCGTGCGTTACCTGGTGGAAAACTCCCTTGGTCGTCTATGGATGCTCAACCGCCCTGATTCATGTCTGGTTGAGAAGATGGACTACTACATCAAGCCCGAACAGCCAGAGTCCGACTTCCTGCGCATCAGCAGTCCGGAAGAAATAAAAATTTGCGACCCGGCCTGCGGCTCCGGCCACATGCTGACCTATGCCTTTGATCTGCTCTACGCCATCTACGAAGAGGAAGGCTACGAACCTGCCGAGATTCCCGAAAAGATCCTCACGAATAACCTATTCGGTATGGAGATCGACGAACGCGCCGGGGAACTTGCTGCCTTTGCCCTGACCATGAAGGCCCGCGCGAAACAGCGTCGGTTTTTCCGTAAGCAGGTGCAGCCCAATATTTGTGTTCTGGAGAATATCAAGTTCGGTGAGGATGAGCTGAAGGAGTATATGGACTTTGTCGGGCGCGACCTTTTTACTGCACCATTGCAAACAACCCTGCGCCAGTTTGAGGAAGCCAACAATTTTGGTTCACTGATCCGCCCGGATCTCACCGATGTTGAAGGGATGGTTCGGGTGCTGGAGACCAAGGATGTTTCCGGACAACTGTTCCTTAAAGCAACGCATGACAAGGTACTGCAAGCATTGCTGCAGGCCGATTACCTTAGCCCAAAATACCATGTGGTGATTGCCAATCCGCCGTATATGGGCAGTAAGGGGATGAATAATAGACTTAAGGCATGGGCTGACCAGAACTACAAAGATAGTAAGTTCGATTTATACGCAATGTTCATCGACAGGAATCTAGATTTAGGTCGTGAACACGGCATGATTGCAATGATCACGATGCAAAGTTGGATGTTTCTTTCAAGGCTTGAGAGTCTGCGTATAAGGATTCTTAGGGAAAATACAATCTTGTGCACCGCACACCTTGGTGAACGTGCTTTCGATTCAATCGGTGGGGAAGTTGTATCAACAACAGCTTTTGTCCTCTCTACTACCATGCATCTGAACCGCAAAGGCGACTATATACGCCTAATTGATTGGTCATCGGAGACGGAAAAATCCCACGCTGCTATTGAGGCAATACGCGATCCAAAGTGTGGATGGCGCTTTAAAGCGTCTAGTGATGATTTCATGAAGATACCTGGGGAGCCTATCGCATATTGGATTAGCAGTCGTGTACGGACTATTTTCGCAAAGTCCAACTCGCTTGGAACTATTGGTTCACCCACTCATGGTGTTGTCACAGGAGATAATGACCGATTCTTGAAGCTCTGGCATGAAGTTTCACCTAACCGAAGCTGCTTTAACGCGGGCAACCGCGATGAGGCTCTTGCCTCTGGTGCCAAGTGGTTTCCAGTAAGTAAGGGTGGATCATTCCGGAGATGGCATGGGAATCTAGAGCATGTCATTGATTGGGAAAATGACGGCGAAGTAATGAGGACGACCAAACATGAGACTGGGCGTATACGTGCGACCAATTTCAACCTAAATCGAATTTTTCAGCCTGGAATCACATGGTCGACAATCTCAAGCACACTCTCAATGCGATACCTTCCAGAAGGCATGATTTTTGAAAGTAAAGGATCTGTTTGTTTCTGCGATAGTGAAAAAAAGAGATTGTTTCTTCTGGCGTTAACGAATACTAAAGTTGTAAACGCCCTATTGTTAATAATGTCGCCGACTCTGGATTATCACGAAGGCCCAATGAGTCGCATTCCAGTAGTTGAGATTCCTGACAGTCAACCAATTACTATTGCCAAGACCTGTTTAGAGCAATCTAAGTTGGATTGGGATTCTTCCGAAACATCTTGGGACTTCACCAGCCCGCCGCTGCTCAACCCTGACACACGCCAGCCAACTCTAGAGGCAACCTACAGGAATCTCCGCGCCCACTGGCAAGAAATGACTCTGGAAATGCAGCGGCTAGAGGAGGAAAACAACCGCATCTTTATCGATGCCTATGGCCTTCAAGATGAGCTTACGCCCGAGGTGCCACTCAGTGAAATCACGCTAACCTGCAACCCGCACTACCGCTACAACGGCGACAAGAGTGAGGAAGAACTGGAGGCGCTGTTGCTGGCTGACACCATGAAGGAGTTTATCTCCTATGCCGTGGGTTGCATGTTTGGCCGCTACGCGCTGGACAAGCCGGGGCTGATCCTGGCCAACCAGGGCGAGACCATTGATGACTACCTGAAACAAATACCCGAACCATCCTTCCCAGCGGATGATGATAACGTGATTCCGATGCTAGACGGCAACTGGTTCACCGATGACATCACGGAGCGTTTCTACAAGTTCCTGCGCGTGACATTCGGTGAAGAGCATTACGAGGAAAACCTTGAATTTATCGAGCAGGCCATTGGCAAGAACATCCGCAAATACTTCCTCAAGGATTTTTACAACGACCATGTAAAACGCTACAAAAAACGCCCCATCTACTGGCTGTTTTCCAGCCCCAAAGGCAGCTTCAATGCCTTGATCTACATGCACCGCTACCGTCCAGATACCGTCAGCGTGGTGCTCAATGATTACTTGCGCGAGTTTCGCGCCAAACTCGCCTCCCGCAAGAACCACCTGGAAGCTGTCAGCATCAGCGCCAGCGCCAGCAAGGGCGAAAAGACCCGGGCACTGAAAGAGATCGAAAAACTGAAAAAAATCATTCTCGAGCTAGAGGACTACGAAAGGGATGTGCTCTACCCACTGGCCACCCAGCAAGTGGAGATTGACCTTGATGATGGCGTGAAGGTGAACTACAAGAAATTTGGCAAGGCGTTGAAGAAGGTGGTGGGGTTGAGCGCCAAATGAAAGGGATGGCAGTACATCAGCAGGGGCATTTTCTGTGAAGCATTACATTCCTCCATGCAGTATCACCCCCGAAATGCTCTCGCTGGTGGCTTCTATTGCCGAGGCCGTCGGGCGAATGCAGGCTACGGGCATGGCTTTGCGGTTACGTAGGGTCAATCGCGTTCGTACCATTCAAGGCTCCCTGGCTATCGAGGGCAATACTCTGGATGAACAGCAGATTACCGCCATACTCGAAGGAAAACGGGTAGCTGCCCCGCCGCGTGAGATTCGGGAAGTGCAAAATGCCCTGGCGGTGTATGACAAGTTACCAGAATGGAATCCATTGCGGGAAAGGGATCTGCTGGCAGCGCATGCCCTTCTGATGAAAGGCTTGCTGGAGTCAGCTGGATCCTACCGCCAGCGGGGTGTTGGTGTAATTGGGAAAAACGAAGTTGTACACATGGCGCCACCGGCAAACCGCGTGCCCGAGTTGATGGCCAATTTGTTCCAGTGGTTGCAACAAACCGATTTTCATCCCCTGGTTGCCAGCTCTATTTTCCATTACGAGTTCGAGTTCATCCACCCTTTTGAGGATGGTAATGGCCGAATGGGGCGTTTCTGGCAATCCTTGTTGCTATACCAATGGAGCCCGGTGTTCGAGCATCTGCCCATCGAGAGCATGATTTTCGCGCATCAGCAGGACTACTATGACGCCCTCAATCAGAGCACCCAGGCGGGTGATTCGGCGCCTTTTCTCAGTTTTATGCTGCGAACCATCAAGGCGACGCTGGATACTACCCCCTAAGACAACCCTCAACTCACCCCCCAAGTCGAGGCCTTGCTGGGCGTATTGCAAGGTGAAATGAGCCGCAGTGAATTGATGACGGCTCTGGGGCTATCTGACCGTAAATCGTTTCGTGAACGCTATTTGCAACCTGCGTTGCAAGCAGGAATGATTGAAATGACTATCCCTGACAAGCCGAATAGCCGGTTGCAGAAATACCGTTTCGTGAATATGGGGGGTAATAAGTGAACTACGGAATACATGATAGTAGAAATGTTTGGAAAGTTGATTATAGAACAAATCTTTGCATTTGTACTTGGTTTGATGATTTTCGATTCCCAGGGCGACCTACGGTGTTTGCGACTCAGTGGAAATTGATCTGATGGAATATTATCGATATTTTGAATATTTTCTTGGCATTGAAGAAGCGTTGGCTTCCTACATGAAGCATCTCCAATTTACCGGGAAAACAGAAAATCTTTATTCGCCTGAGCTATCTCTTTTGCTGTTGCAGACATGCCCAGTCATTGAGTCCTATATGGTTCAGTTGTGCACAGAGAGTAGAATTGTAAAAGAACACCCTCTGTATAGCTGGAAGTATGCGAATAAACTGTGGTATAGCGATAAAGGCGAAATAAAAGAAAAAAGTGGGAAGAGGCAAATATCTTCTTTTCCAAAATTCTCTTATGTTACTGAGAAAGTATTTGGAATTTCGTCATCCCATTGTATTTTTTATTACTCTGACAAATTTCAGCACTTGACTGGAAGCGGGCACTTCAGGAATCTAAATCCCTATAAAGGATTAAAGAGCTTTGTAGATTATAACTAGAGTTTAGAGTAAGCAACATTGTTCCACCGTATATTTTCGGGTGAAATAAAGTTGCTATTTTGTTCATACTGCCCGTTAGAGCTTGTTCTATACGCTGATTGCTGCATCCTGC
>NZ_JBHNMF010000135.1:0-7457 GCF_048562965.1 Thiolapillus sp.
ACCAAAAAAAATGCTATAAGGTAAGTAAAGAATCATTTGAAGGCAAAGGTAATGGAAATGGAAATGGAAAACAAAAAACTCATTGATTCGCCAACAGACACCACGTTACGGGTCGACCGTGGGAAGTGGTCAACCGTGGTGCGAGAGCGGCACGTCGACACCCATCTTGTAAAGCGGCTGAAGGATGAAAAGGGATTGTCAGAAACGGCGGCCCGGGTCGTAGCGGGCCGGGGTGTGGCGCCGGAGGATTTATGGCCATCACTGGCAGACCTGGATCCGCCTGCCTTGTTGCCGGATATTGCCAAAGCTGCACAACTGATTGCGCATGCCGTGGTAAATGAGATTCCAATCGTTTCAGCGTCCGATAGTGACAGCGATGGCAATTCGGCCCAAGCCATTATTTATGAAGCGCTGACCAAGCATTTCGATGTCCCCCAGGGCAATGTGTTGGCAATCGCCGGGCATAAACTGAAGAGCGGTTATGGACTGACACAAAAGCTGGTGAACGACATTCTGGCCTGGCGGGAAAACGAGCCAAAGCTGATTATTACTTCTGATATGGGGTCCAGCGACGAACCCAGGATCAGGCAATTGAAAGAAAAAGGTCACCGCGTAGTAGTGACCGATCATCACGAATTTCCTGTCGTAGATGGTCGTCCCAGTATTCCTGAGTCGGCCGATGCGGTGGTCAGCCCTGCGCGACCGGATTCTGAATATCCGGATCGAAAAATTGCCGGTTGCTATGTGGCATTCCTGGTAATGACACAGGTACGTCAGGAACTGATCAATATGGGCTTTTTGCCGGCAGAGGCCCCCAAATTGACCAACCTGATAGGACTGGCGGCCCTTGGAACCGTAGTGGACTGCGTATCTATGTCCCGCAGCAAGAATAACCGGGCACTGGTCCGGGCGGGCCTGAAACAGGTGCGGGAAGGTATCCGCCCCTGCTGGCGCGTCGCCAACCGAATGGTGCGGGGAGGATACGTCACCTCGGAGGACTTTGCCTTTCTTCTGGGGCCGGCCGTCAATGCTTACTCCCGGGTCGGAGATCCGCTCGGTGGTGCCAATTTCTTCCTCGCGCCTGATGAAAGTATCGCAGACTTTTGGTGGACGGCCCTGGAAACTGCCAACGAGAAACGAAAGAAAATTGAGCGGGCCATGACAGAAAAGGCTCTGAAGCAAGCGGAACAGCAGGTCGATCAGGGGCGCCGGGGGGTGGTGGTCTTTCTTGAAGATGGCCATGCGGGTATTCATGGTATCAATGCCGCCCGGATTACAGAACGGTTTGGCCGGCCCTGTGGTTTTTTCTCGCCCCAATATGAATCTGACGAAATGCTGACGGGGAGTTTCCGCACGGTGGAAGGGTTCCATGTCAAACAGGGATTTGACGCCATCAGCAAAGACAACCCGGACATCCTGCCTCCTGGCAGTTATGGCGGTCATGCAGGCGCAGGCGGCGCCAGGATTAAAAAGCAGCACCTGGAAACATTTCGGCAACTCTTCGATCACGAAGTGGCACGCCAGGTGGGTGAACGACAGTTATATCCGACCATAGAAACAGATGGCTGGCTGGAACCGGAAAAAGTCGATACCTGCCTGGTAGCAGAACTGGAGAGCCTGGAGCCCTATGGCCGGGAATTCCCCGAAGCACGATTCATGTCGGTATTTCGGGTGGCGCGTGTACGGACAATAGGCAAAGAAGGGGGGCATGTAAAGCTGGTGCTGAAAAGCGGCAAAAGGCAATACCAGGCGGTATGGTTCTTCGTGGATGACAAGTGCAGGCCAAAATATGGTGTTACCTATACGGTGGTGTATGCCCCAAAATGGAATCACTGGAAAGGGGAGAAAAGGCTGCAGCTGATGGTAGTGGGTATGTTGCCGAATTGAACGAAAACGGTCGATTTAATGCTTTAGAAAATGATTTTTTGAGCTGGCGAAACAGTAGAATCCAAGAAAACTTAATGGAGTCTATTGGAAATGCTGTTAACAAAGCGAAGCGTGAACGATCAAGTGAAAGTCGGCGATGACATCCGTATCGTTGTCGTCAGCATCAGAGGAAACAAAGTTGAGCTTGGCGTGAAAGCGCCGCGAGGCATGCGGATCGATTGCTCGGCATCCTCCAAGCACGATGCCGAGGGGCAGGAACTGCTGACAGCACCGTAGTCGTATGCAGAATACGGCGCTTTTTGGAGTGGAATTGTTTGTCATAGGGGGCGTTGGCTTCTATTTCTGGCGAAAATCCCTGCTGTCCATCCTCATGAAGGTCAAAGATAAAAATCCACGAAAATTCAGCGAGTGGGCCGATGTAAAAAGCGGCTCACCCAGCGCTGTGGGCATGTTGGGCTTGATCGGCAGCGAATCGGGGTGGGCGGTTGCCGTCCTGTTGGTGGTATTCTTGATAGGCGTTCAGAGCCTCATCGTGTTCGGCATCGTGTTCTTGGTGGCCGCGTCCTAAATGGAGTGAGAGGCACTCCTCCATCGTGGGGTGTATCGCGCTTTTCGTTCAGAACAACGGCAAAGCGTGTAAAAAAGTCGCTTTAGAAATGAAACCGGGCAACTTCCTTATGTCAAACTGCCTCCCGAACTACCGATAGCCGGGAGGCCTCAATGCATATCATTCCATATCCCCCTGCCGTAAAACGAGCAAAAGGGCGGGGTGTTGCCAGCCTTCTGGCCGGGATTATCTGTTTTCACGCCACATCCTTGCTGGCAGCGCCTCTGACGGCCGTTCAGGCCAATGAATTTCTGAACCGGGCCATGGGAAAGTCTGTCTCTGTAAAGGAGACATTTGCTGCCCCCATGGGGTTGACGGGCGTGGTGGTCAATACGAGTCAGGTGAAGAACATCGTGATGTACGTCGATGAGGCGATGCAGCATTTTATCGTGGGCATGATATTCGACGCTGAAGGAAGAAATCTCACTGCCCAGTACGTGACGAAAAACATGCCTGACAGTGCGCTCGATGCCGTGGTGAGCCAACTCGAGGCAATGCAGTACATCGAGGAAGGTCACCCGAATGCGCCGTTGGTGTATGTGTTCGCAGACCCGAACTGTCCTTATTGCGCGAAACTGCATGAAATGGTCGACCGCGACCTGCGGGACGGAAAACTTCGGATTCGCTGGATTCTCACTTCTTCCCTTGGGCATGATGGTAAGGCTGAGGCCGTGTACTCGCTGAACAAACGAATGTCAGGACAAGGTGCAGAGATGCTGCGGCAGTATTACAAAGGAACCGGCGAGAAATCACCGGAATATGATGAATACGGCGCCAAGGCGGTAGCCGAGGCCAACCGATACTTCAATGACATGGGACTCAAAGGCACGCCATTTCTGATGTACCGCACGCGCTCCGGGAGCGTTGGGACACACATGGGCCTGCCAGATGAAAACACCTACCGTCAAATCGTGTCGGTCCTGCCGGATGGCAAATAAAGGGTAGGCGATGCCTGGGGGGTGGCTCAGTTCGGCGATACAGGGGACGGTGTTGGCGCTGCTGACCCATTCTGCCGTAGCCGCTGACGACAACCCACTGGTGGTGCCAGGCGCCAACAGCGGCTACAGCCTTGCCGAATGCATCCAATCGGCAGCGACGTTTTACGGCGTCTCGGACCTGTTGATTTATGTGGTCGCAATGCAGGAAAGCGGGATGGACCCGTATGCACTGAACAGCAACAGCGAAGATATTGGAATCATGCAGATCAACTCCCGTTGGCTTCCGACGCTCAAGCAAAAGGCTGGCATCACGCGAAATGATTTGTTTGATCCCTGCGTCAACATTCACGTCGGGGCCTGGGTACTGCGGGGGAACATGAATCGGTATGGCCCGACATGGCGGGCGGTAGGGGCCTACAACGCCTCTGCCCGACGGCCGGACCTCCGGGAGCGGTATGCCAGAAAAATCAGAAAAGCCTTGTCAAAGATAGTGGGAACAGATACGTGAGTGATAAAAAGCAATTCCGGGAACCTCCCTGTTTCATTTCGACGGCGCGGCACGATGCGCACACCGTGGACCTGCTCAACAATCTATTCAAAGACTCGGCCCGCGGTGGTTATTCAGACATTCATATCGAAGACACCGACGAAGGCGCGGTCATTCGTCGGCGCCATAACGGGATCATGAGCGAGTATTCACGTATATCCCGGGCGCAGAGCCGGGATATTCAGGACAAAATCCGCAAAAAAAGCAGTATTCCTCCATCAGAGCTGCAAGCGCCCAGAGATGGACGGATGTTTTTGGAGGTCGATGGACGGGTTGTCGATATCCGGGTAAACATCTACCCGATACGCACAGGCCATTCCATTGTGTGCCGCCTGCTTGATCAGAACAATGCGTCCCGGCAACTCGAGGAGGTCGAGATGACGCCGGACGTCCGCCGGGAAATCGAAAAAATAATGTTCGGCCCGGAAGGCATGCTGCTGGTATCCGGGCCAACGGGTTCCGGCAAGACATCCACCTTGTATGCGGCACTCAACAAACTCAATACGCCGGAGCGGAAAATCATCACGGTCGAGGATCCGGTGGAATACCGCCTGGAAGGATTGGTTCAGGGGCAGGTAACCGTGGAAATGACGTTTGCCAAAGCCTTGCGCGCGATGATGCGCCAGGACCCCGATGTGGCGCTGGTGGGGGAAATCCGGGATTCGGAAACGGCCCGAACGGCGACTGAAATGGCGCTAACAGGCCATGTGGTGTTATCCACGATTCACGCCAACAATGCCGCTGCGACCATCACGCGCATGCTGGATCTGGGGGTTGAGCCTTTCAACCTGGGCACCGCGCTCAAAGGCGTGTTGGCACAGCGCCTGTCCCAGCGCCTGTGTGAATGCACGATGCCCCGTCCACCGAATGAGTTCGAGCGGACCTGGATGGAACATTATGACATCAAGGACCGGCATTCTCCGGTATATGAGCCCAATGGCTGTGGGAACTGCAAGAACGGACTGGCTGGACGAATCCCTGTAGTGGAAATGCTGGTGGTCGACAGTGACATCGCCAAAATGGTCAACATGGCCCGGCCAGCATCGGAGATCGAGGAAGCCTGCCAGAACCAGAAACAGTTCGAAACGCTGGCACAGGCGGCGATGCGGCTGTGCCGTGAAGGGAAAGTGCCGATTGCAGAGGTAATACGGATTGGTGGGACGGACCGAATCATCCAACGAAAAGATGAGAAAGCCGCATGAGATGGGCGCTATCATTGCTTCTGAGCATGACCCTCGCGCTGAATATGGCGGTTGCTGCGAAACTTCCCAATGTGGAGGCACCTTATCTCAAAACGGACCCGTATGCGCCAGAGGACCTGAACCGGGTACTGTACTTTTTCAGTTACACCTGTCCGTTCTGTGCGCAATACGATTCCCAGTTCTATGTCTGGGGAAACAGCTTCCCGCCAAATCTGATACTTGAAGCCGTCCCCGTGGTAGAAGACAAATCCAGCATCATTTACGGCCGGGCCTTTTATGCGGCGAAATTGACGGAACCGCGGAAAATCGCGATATTCAACAGCTATGTCTATTATTTGATTCAGTCAGCGGGTAAAGATCCAAACAGTTATCTCACCTATGAAGAGGCAGCGAGGGAAAGCGGCCTGAGGGTAACCGAATTCAAACAGCACTGGGAAGACCCCAAAAACATGGAAGCCATCATGGAAGCGCATCAACGGTATCTGCATTACCGCCCGCGGGTCACCCCGACCCTGGTAATCAAGGGGCAGTTCATTACGGACCCCGACCGGGTGACCGGCGACTACGGATTGCTGTTCAAGCTGGCCACCGGCCTGCTTGCCAGAATTCACGAAGGCACCGCGGACCGGGACTGGTTTGGGGAAGTGATGAAGGAACTGGAAGCGGAGTCTCGCACCGATGCTCAATAGATTATCCGCACTGCTGTTCGTGACGCTGATCGGCGTCAGTGTCGGTGCCGAGAACGCGCCTGCTCCCAAAAACGCATCGTCCGGTCAGGAATGGGAAGCGTTTGGGAAGAAGTGGCGGGAATACCGCAAAAAATCGCATCAGCAGTACCTGGAACGGATGTCGAAAGAGGGTGGCAAAGCGATAAAAAATGCCGATGTATCGCCAGACATTCACGAGGACAAACCCTACCAGCCGCCGCAGAAGGTTCGGGCCACCCTGGGCCTGTGGCGGCTGTTGGGCATTAAGATACTGGAAGTCTTTCCCGGCCCTGGCGGTACTACGGGAATACGTGCAAAACTGCCGCCTGGCCGGGCGCTGACATTCTACATGAACCCCGACGGCGGAGAATTCACCATTGCCGGCGAGATCCGGGCCATGCCGGCGGCGGGACAATCCACGTCGCGTGTACCCGGCATCAAGGGAGGCAACCGGGTCAATGTGACACTGGAAACCCTGGAATTCCTGCCGTCGATTCGTCAGGGCGCGGTGGACGACCCGGATGTGCCGGTGCTGTGGGTTATCGTGGATTTTGGCTGTCTGCACTGCTTCCGCTTCTTTGATGTCGTGCAGGAAGTGCTCAGGGAAGAACCATTCGAGGTTCGCTGGGTGCCGGTGGCCTTCGGCGGCCCGGTATCACAGACCGCAGCGGCCTGGGCCTGGGGCGGGGAAACCACGCCGGAGGACCTTCGCGAATTATTCAAGATGACACTGTTCAAGCAGGGCAGAAAGGATGTTGAGCTTCTGACACAGGACAGAAAACGCCTGATTACAGGCACCTTCACCATGGAGAAGGTCATGAGCATCGTCAAGCGAATGGATGTTCATGCGACGCCGTATCTGTTTCGCGTAAAAAATGGGTACATTGAAGCCTTGGAAGGCGGCTTGGAAACAAGATTGCTCAAAATGTGGGTCAGTGCCCCGGAACGAACCCAACAGGAATAAACATGGGCTATTTGCCGGCCACACCTGCGCCGGGGCAATCAACGGTTCTGCACCAGCGACTGGTTGATGAGCCTGGAATGGGAGTTTCTGGTGGGCCTCATGGATACCCTCTCGACAGCCTTGCATGTCGACCGGCACGACCCCCAGTACCGGACGCAGATCAATAAGCTTTATCAGCGTATCGGGTATCTGTTGGCGGCGGAAAAGGGCAAGAAAATCAGAGGAAACAAGCTGAAAATCGGCATGGACAGCAAGCGGTTTGCCCGCACCACTTGAAAAAGTGGTGGAATTCGTCGGACAGGAAGTGGCCCGGCGCAAAGGCTGGATCCTAGTGGAAGGGAAAATGCGTCTGCTTGGTGACAAAACACCCCAAATCGTGATTACCCCGAAGGGTGCCGAAGAATGCCCGGAGCTGCTGGAAACGTGAACCGGGCATCGAAACAATTTCGCTTGCATGATGAATAATTTGTTGCTACTCTTATGACAAGGGGAAAAACTGCGTACCCCTTACAATCAAAGTCGCAGCACACCATCCGCCCGTCCGGGCATGGCATCCCCCTCCGGGGAAAAGCGGTTCACCCCGTTCTTATACCAGCGGCACGTCC
>NZ_JBHNMF010000136.1:0-7447 GCF_048562965.1 Thiolapillus sp.
CCATAGCGGCCTCCAGAAGTTTGTGTTGATTTCTCTTCTGAGAGGCCGCGCCTTGCTATGTCAACTATTTTTTGAGATTTTTAGTGGTTTTTCTCCTCTGAAACTCTAAACTCTAGTAATTAATGCAATCGTCGCAAAATTAATGAATTCTGACAGCCGCCGCCGGCCAGGGCGACAGCAGAAGCCGTGTGGTGGGGAGCCCGGAGCTGGCGCTGTTTCCAGCGTCTGGGATCGAAAGGCAGCCCGCTGATGGATTGGATCATAGCGTGTTCCCGCGCCTGAGTGTCTGTCATGGGCGGCAATATGCCGGGCAACCGGCTGGCGAGCATGGACTTGCCACTTCCCGGTGGGCCGCTGAACAGCAGGTTGTGGAGACCAGCAGCAGCGATGGTCAGGGCGCGCTTGGCCTGGGCCTGACCGCGTACCTCGCTCAGATCGGGCAGGGTTTCCGCAAGCCCGTTCTCTGGCGCGTGGATATGCTCCGGGGAGATCAGGGAGCGTCCACACAGATGATTGCTCAACTGCAGAAGATGTTCCACCGGATGCAGATCGATACCTTCCGCCAGGCTGGCTTCTTCCAGATTGGCTCGTGGGATAAACAGGCGATGACTGCTTTCCCGCGCGGCCAGCGTGGCGGGCAGTATGCCGGTGACGGGGCGCACATCGCCGGACAGGTTCAGTTCGCCGGTGAATTCACAGCTCTCCAGTGCTTCGGCAGGAATCTGCCCGGAAGCGGCAAGGATGCCGATGGCGATGGGCAGGTCGAAGCAGCCGCCTTCCTTGGGAAGATCCGCCGGAGCGAGGTTGACGGTGATGCGCCTCGCCGGGAATTCGTAGCCCGAGTTGATCAGGGCGCTGCGCACCCGGTCGCGGCTTTCCTGCACCGCCTTTTCCGGCAGGCCCACGATGGCAAAGGCAGGCAGGCCGTTGGCGAGGTGCACTTCTACGGTAACGAGAGGAGCTTCAATGCCGACGCTGGCGCGGCAGTAGGTGGTTGCGAGTGACATAACCTTCCTTGGTCAGTTAGTTTGGATGAACTCTCAAATACCCCTCCCTCGCTTGCAGGGGAGGGTTGGGGAGGGGGTGAAAGGCCACCCTGACCCTCGGTAACTGCTCCATGCGTTGCTCTACCTCCTGCATCCGTGCAGTCGTCTCCCCCAGGGGAGAGGGGGTACATTCATCGATTCTCCAGTATTTTCTCCAGTTCCGCGACCTGTTTTTCCAGTGCTTCGACTTTCGTCCGGGTACGCATGAGCACGGCCTGTTGCACATCGAACTCTTCCCGCGTGACCAGGTTGAGTTTGCTCAGTGCGGACTCCAGTCCGGTTCGCAGGTTGTGCTGCAGATCGCTCTGAAGAGCCTGCAATCCCTGGGGCAGACTGTTGCTGACTCTGCTGGAAATGTCGTCGAGGATCTTGGGGTCAATCATGACTTCTGCTGTCCGGTATGGAGACGGGTGTTCAGCCTAAACCACAGCCGAAGCGTTTGTCCAGCCTGTAAATGCAGTGCAAGGCATGCACCAAGCTGGGCGGGCTGTTCAGCAGTTGCGCCAAATTGGTGCGGCTGTTTGGTGAGTACTGCCTGAGGAAATGACCCGTCTTCTGTAACTTCATGTAATAAAAGAAATTATCAATGCTGGCATGGTATGTGCTTCATGCTAGGCCAAACACTTTCAATTCCGACGAAACAATCAGGAGTATTTGCAATGATGAACAAAAAACTCGCCATCGCCTGCGGAGCCATTCTGCTGGGTGCAACTTCCATGGCACAAGCCGAGCTGACTGCCAATATCGGCGCTACTTCCAACTACCTGTGGCGTGGTGTCAGCCAGACAGGTGATGCTGCTGCCATTTCCGGTGGCATCGACTGGGCCCACGACAGTGGCTTCTACCTGGGTACCTGGGCTTCCAACATCGACTGGGGCAATGGTTCCGGTGCCGAGGTTGACTTCTACGGTGGCTTCGCCAATGAGATCGGCGACTTTGGCTACGACCTGGGACTGATCTACTACTACTACCCGACTTCCAGTTTTGATGATTCCGATTTTACCGAGATCAGCGCCACCGGTTCCTGGAAGTTCCTGGAAGCCGGCATCGCCTACACTGTCAACGGCCAGGCTGACAGCGACGGTCCTTTCTCCAATGGAGATATCTATTACCACATCTCTGCCAGCTTCGACGTGGCTGAGACCTGGAGCGTTGGTGGCACTTACGGCTACTACGATTTCGATACCAGCAAGAGCAAATGGGACGATGTCTACGGCGACCCGGATTACGGGCATATCCAGCTGGATGTCACCAAGAGTGCCGGCGACTGGGGTGATTTCACCATGACGGTTTCCAAGGCTGATGAAGAGTCTGGCAGCGATGATGTGAAATTCCTGGTTTCCTGGGGCAAAACTTTTTAATTCAGGGGTAACGAGATGAAACTGGTAACAGCAATTATCAAGCCGTTCAAGCTGGACGACGTGCGTGAAGCACTGTCCGAGATCGGCGTAGCGGGCATCACCGTTACAGAAGTGAAGGGTTTTGGCCGTCAGAAGGGCCATACCGAACTTTATCGTGGCGCAGAATATGTTGTGGACTTCCTGCCCAAGATCAAGCTGGAAGCTGCCGTGAGCGCGGATCAGGTGGATGCGGTCATCGAGGCTATCACCAACGCGGCGCGTACAGGCAAGATCGGTGACGGCAAGATCTTCGTCAGCGAAGTCGAACAAACCATTCGTATCCGTACCGGCGAGACCGGCACGGAAGCACTGTAAGGGGGAGTGCTCTGATGGAAAACAATATTTTTGAACTTCAGTATGCCATGGACACCTTTTACTTCCTGGTAATGGGTGCCTTGGTCATGTGGATGGCCGCTGGCTTCTCCATGCTGGAAGCGGGCCTGGTCCGTTCCAAGAACACGGTTGAGATCCTCACCAAGAACATTGCCCTGTTCGCCGTTTCCTGCATCATGTATATGGTGTCCGGTTACGCGATTATGTACGGCGGTGAGTACCTGCTGAGTGGCCTCGCCGGTGGTGAGACTCTGGTTGTCGATGCGCTCAAGAGCATGGCTGGACGTGAAGATGGCTTTGGCGGTGGTTCAGTTTACTCCACTGCTTCCGACTTCTTCTTCCAGGTGGTGTTCGTGGCGACCGCCATGTCCATTGTTTCCGGCGCCGTTGCCGAGCGCATGAAGCTGTGGGCCTTCCTGATCTTCGCCGTTGTAATGACTGGCTTCATCTATCCTATGGAAGGTTCCTGGACCTGGGGTAGCTCCTCCGTATTCGGTTTGTATACCCTTGGCGACCTGGGCTTCTCTGATTTTGCCGGTTCCGGCATCGTACACATGGCCGGCGCTGCTGCTGCCCTGGCTGGTGTTCTGCTCCTCGGCGCCCGTAAAGGCAAGTACGGCCCCAACGGTGAGATTCGTCCCATCCCCGGTGCCAACCTGCCACTGGCGACCCTGGGTACCTTCATCCTGTGGTTCGGCTGGTTCGGCTTCAACGGCGGTTCCGTGCTGAAACTGGGTGATATCGCCAGCGCCAACTCCGTGGCTATGGTCTTCGTAAACACCAACGCGGCTGCAGCCGGTGGTGTGGTAGTTGCACTGATCGTTGCCCGCATTCTGTTCGGCAAGGCTGACCTGACCATGGCACTGAACGGCGCCCTGGCCGGTCTGGTGGTCATTACCGCCGAGCCTTCCACGCCTACCGTGCTTCAGGCCACCCTGTTCGGTGCTGCCGGTGGCGCACTGGTTGTGTTTGCTATCCTGGGTCTCGACAAGATGCGTATCGACGATCCTGTTGGCGCCATCTCCGTTCACGGTGTGTGTGGCTTCCTGGGGCTGATGCTGGTGCCCGTCACCAATGGTGACTCCAGCTTCTCCGGTCAGCTCATCGGTGCCGGCACTATCTTTGGATGGGTATTCGTTACCAGCCTGGTCGTATGGATGATCATCAAGGTCGTTATGGGTCTGCGCGTATCCGAAGAAGAAGAGTACGAAGGTGTTGACCTGGCTGAGTGCGGGATGGAAGCCTATCCCGAGTTCACAGGCGCTCAGGGCTCCGGCATCTGATAGAGGTACAACAACACTGTCTAAGCAAAGGCGCCTTCGGGCGCCTTTTTTATCTCCAGGGATGGAGTGTATGCCGCGAGAGGCCAGGGATGGCCGGAGCGGCGCATGTACAGGATGTACGGACCGAAAACTGCTCCTGCATTGCCAGCACTTCCGCCGTCCATGGCGGTCGTATGTCGCGGGCGCAGGACACTGGAAATGCTCCCGGCATTTACAGCATTTCCTCCACCCCTGCAGGTTATGTACGGGAGTTTGTAGGTCGGGCTTCAGCCCGACTTCCCCGCGGGGCGAGCCCTTGTCGGGTGAAGCCCGACCTACAACCGTATCGTGGCTCAGGATGCAGTATCTGATTTTCCAGCCCCGTATGCGGCCAACAAGGTTTCCTGGAGTCCGGGGAGGTCTTGGAGTTCCCGGATGCCCAGATGTTCTCTGGCGATATGGGTGAGTTCATCCAGCAGTTGCCGTTCCTTCCAGGCTGCTGCCAGCCCGGCCCAATCCAGCTGACCCTCGGATACGAAGCCAGTGGCCAGTCCTTGGGCCTGGCCGAACACCAAAGGTTCGGCCTGAAGCATTTCGTATTCGTAGGAATAGTAGTCGATGCCGTTGCGGGTAGCGAGGAGGGCATAGATATTTTCCGGTTCCAGGTTCTGCTGCAATGCTTCGTCCAGGTCGAGTCGGATTTCGGGCTGCAGCAGTTTGCCGCGATAGGAAAACGTCACGCTGACCCGGACGCTGTTGCTCATGCCAGGGCGCCCTTGGCCCGGGCAATGGCCTTGCGCACCTGTTCCGGTGCCGTGCCGCCGGTGTGATTGCGGGCGGCCACGGAGCCTTCCAGGGTGAGATATTCGAAAACATCCTCGGTAATGGCCTCATTGAACGCCCGCAGCTCGTTCAGGCTCAGGTCCGCAAGATCGATGCCACGCTCCACGCACAGGGCCACGGCCTTTCCAACTACTTCGTGGGCGTCGCGGAACGGGATGCCCTTGCGCACCAGGTAGTCGGCCAGATCCGTGGCGGTGGCGAAGCCCTTGAGGGCGGCCTGGCGCATGGCTTCGGCGTTGCAGGTGATTTCCGGCACCATGTCGGCGAATACCTTGAGACAGCCCTTGATATTGTCCACGGTGTCGAACAGGGGTTCCTTGTCTTCCTGGTTGTCCTTGTTATAGGCCAGGGGCTGGGATTTCATCAGGGTGAGCAGGCCCATGAGATGGCCGAACACCCGGCCGCTCTTGCCCCGAACCAGCTCGGGCACGTCCGGGTTCTTCTTCTGCGGCATGATGGAGGAGCCGGTGCAGAAGCTGTCAGACAGGTTGACGAAGCCGAACTGGGCCGAGGACCAGATAATCAGTTCCTCGGACATTCGCGACAGGTGCATCATCAGAATACTGGCAGCGGCACTGAATTCGATGGCGAAGTCCCGGTCGCTCACTGCGTCCAGGGAGTTGGCGCAGGGGCCGTCGAAGCCCAGGAGTTCGGCGCTGTATTCCCGGTCTATGGGGTAGGTGGTGCCGGCCAGGGCGGCAGCCCCCAGGGGGCATTGATTCATGCGCCGGGCGCAGTCGCTAAAGCGGCCGTGGTCGCGCTGCAGCATCTCAAACCAGGCCAGCATGTGGTGGCCAAAGGTCACGGGCTGGGCGGTCTGCAGGTGAGTGAAGCCGGGCAGTATGGTCTCTGCCTCGCGCTCAGCCAGTTCCAGCAGTGCCAGCTGGAAGCGGCGGATCTCGGCCTGGATGGCGGCGATCTCATCGCGCAGCCACAGGCGCACGTCGGTAGCCACCTGGTCGTTGCGCGAGCGGCCGGTATGCAGTTTCTTGCCCGCGTCGCCGATGTCTTCCGTGAGGGCGGCCTCGATGTTCATGTGCACGTCTTCCAGGCTCACGGACCATGGGAAGTCGCCACGGGCGATCTGTTCACGGATGCGCTCCAGGCCAGCGATGATGCTGTCCTTTTCCTCCTCGCTCAATATGCCCTGCCGGGCCAGCATGGTGGCATGGGCGATGGAGCCCTGGATGTCGTAATCGGCGAGGCGCTGGTCGAATTCCACCGAAGCAGTGAAGGCTTCGACGAAGGCGTCGGTGGGCTGATTGAATCGTCCTGCCCAGAGTTTCTTGTCGGTCATCGTGTTTTCCTGAAGGTGATGCAATGTGAGCTTATGCATACCGTTATATATTGGCTGAGATTATACTGTATCGATGCCGGTTCATGGTGAAAGGGGGATATGAGTTCAGAGCACAGGAGTTTTCTGCCTGATTTCTGCGGAGTGCGCACAGTAGCTGCCGTGGTGGTCAGTGCTACCTTGATGGCCATGGTGCTGTCACTGGCAGCCGCCGATCACCTGCGCCAGTTCTGGGAGAGCTTCAGTGTCATCGCCCTGTATATCCTCTGGATCGGCCTGATGGCTGCTGCGCTGATCTGTCTGCTCAAGGGGTGGCTGGGTCGCATGCGTCATGGCTTGGCCGGCTTGGTGGCCTGGTGTGTGATCATGCTGGTGGCGCTGGTTGTCAGCCTGTGCACCGTCTGGCTGTTGCCGGTGGAAATGCTGGTCAACGTCACCCTGCAGGAATTGTTGATCAGAACCCTGGGCATCAGCGGGATACTCGGTGCCCTGATCCTGCGCTATCTTTACGAAAACCACCGGCAGAAGCAACGCGAGCTGGCGGAGAGCCGGGCGCGTTTTCAGGCGCTGCAGGCACGTATCCGGCCCCATTTCCTGTTTAACAGTCTCAACACCGTGGTCAGCCTGATTCCTTCCGACCCGGCCTGTGCCGAGGAAGTGCTGCAGGATCTGTCCGACCTGTTTCGCGCCAGCCTGGGATCTGGAAAACCTGCCTGAAAAGGTCACCCTGCCTGCCCTGTTGCTGCAGCCGCTGGTGGAGAATGCGGTCTATCATGGTGTGGGGGCTACGGTGAAAGGCGGTGAGATCCGTATCGTCGGCCACTACCGCAACAGTATCGTGGCGCTCACCGTGAGCAATACCCTGCCTCCCGATGACGGCAAGGCGCACCAGGCAGGTAACCGCATGGCGCTGGAGAATATCCGCCAGCGGCTGCAAATGCGTTTTGGCCCGGCGGCGGGCATGCACACTGGCATGGTGGAAAACCACTATCAGGTACGCATCTGGTTTCCGGTGCAGGAGAAGGGGAAATGAAGCTGATGATCGTCGATGACGAGGCACCGGCGCGGCAGCGCCTGCGGGGACTGATCAGCGAACTCGGCGGTGACTATGAAGTGACCGCCGAGGCGGAAAACGGTGAGCAGGCAGTGGCGCTGAGTGAAGCCCATCCCGTCGATCTGGTATTCATGGACATTCACATGCCCGGCATGGACGGACTGGAAGCGGCCGCGCACATATCCCGCCAGGAACCGCCGCCAGCGATCATTTTT
>NZ_JBHNMF010000137.1:0-7408 GCF_048562965.1 Thiolapillus sp.
CCTATTGCCGCATCTCCAGTTACCTGCAGACCATGGCAAATCAGGGATACAATCCGCTGGTCGCCATTCAAATGGCCTTTTCGGGACAGCTCTATGCTGATAGGGGTGAGTAGTTACCGCCGATATTTGTAACGAGGACGCCATCCACCCCATGGCCTGGGCATCCGCAAAGCGGAACCGCATCCCGCTGGTGGAAAAGCATTGCATCCAATGCGGCAACCCTTTTCACCTGCCAGAGGACAACCCACTGGCGGAAGAAAACCGCTGTCGCATTTGTGCAAAGAGTGACGATCAACGGCTGACCGCCTGATACTTATTTGACCCGGTATTCTGGTCGCCGGGTTGACAACAGGGTGTTAAAACTACACCGGTGGTTTCCTGGCCAACAGCAGTATACCGTTGGTTCGCAGGTCTTCTTCCGGGTAGCGCTCCAGCAATTCGTCCGGAACAGCGATGTCCATACGCAGACGCTGTTCGCGGACAATCTCGAACCCTGCTTCCTGAACCAGGGCCGCTACCTCATTTGCGGTAATGTGATTCAGGCTGTCGAACTCGCCCAGCTGAAAGCGCTTGAAATCCTCCATGTTCCGCTCGCGGTACTGGTGTCCCTGGTGCTGAGGCGGAATATCTCCGCTGTATTGCATGACGGCTGTCCGAAGCTGTTCCCCCGGCCAGAGCAGGTGCGCCCAGGGCACATCGATGAAGCGTCTCAGATGCGAGCCCCAGGGTGAGTAGTACAGAGGTTCGATCTGCAGGAAAAACAAACCGCCTTTGTGCAGACTGTTATACAGATCGGCGAAAATAACGGGTATCTGGGACTGGGGCACATGCTCGAAAACCGACCAGCTGAACACAGCATCGACGGCATGATGTTCCGCCAGAACCTGAAGGGGCTCGATCTGATGAAAGTGCAGGTTGTCCGGCAGATGCTGCAGATGCAATTGCTCTTTGGCCAGGTCGGGCAATTGGCGGAATTTGTCACCAATATCCACGCCGTGGACCCTGATCTGTGGATGGCGCAGCGCCACCCCCAGTGTAGTGATTCCACCGCCACAACCGAAATCCATCATGGCCGTCGCCGCTTGCAAATCCAGTTCAGCACCAATCCAGTCGAGCACCCGGCTTGCTGCATGGTTGAAATGTGAATCAAACCAGGTGGTGGATATATTTGCTGGATCCCAGGTTGTGGAATGAGGCATGGCCGGTTGTCATGAAAAGTCAAAATCCGGTTCAGTATACGCGAAGCCATCACGGCAATGCGAGCACCCGGGCGACATGCAACAGGACCCTGTCATCTATCAGGGTAAATCATTGAAAACGGTACCCGTGGCAGTCCGTGAAAATGTCTGCGGCACGGAAGCCGCAGCCAAGTCTGCATGGATGTATTTACGGCGTTTTTAACGGACTGCTGCTGGTGGCGTCATAGTTATTAACCAGGCATGTTTCCCATCAGCACAGAAACTGCTTAAAATCGATTGATCCAAAGCAGTTTCAGATGCCAGACCACCCTCACTATGCCAAGAACCCCCCGTGTTTCTTTTTCCCGTATTCTTACTGTCTGCCTGATGCTGTTTATGCTCCCGGGCTGCTCCAGGGAGACTGATTCAGAAACTTCCAGACCGAATATTCTCCTCGTGGTATCCGATCAGCAGCACTACCAGGCATTCGGTGCGGTAGACAGCTTCTTCTCGACCCCAAGCCTGGATGCGCTTGCCAGCGAATCCACGCTGTTCACCCGGGCTTTCGTAACTTCACCACAGTGCTCACCCAGCCGGTCGAGTATCTATACAGGCTACTATCCCCACAAGACCGGGGTTGTGGGCAATACGGGCTCCATCGATGCTGCGGGGCGGCGTATTTCACGTCTGGACGACTCCTTCAGGACCATTGGCGAATACCTGAAGCCTGCGGGGTACGTGACAGCCTATGTCGGCAAATGGCATCTCGGTGACGTGGGCAGGCACGCACAGGGCTATGACACCCGCGTGTTCAGCACCGTCAAGGGCGGAGACTCCATTCCCGACAGGGAAAAGACGCGCCACGCCCTGGCATTTCTCGACGCCATGTCCAGTGATCCTGCAAAACGCCCCTTTGCCCTGTTTCTGAACTACACCGCTCCCCATACCATCTACGGGTACGGCATCAAGCCCCCCCCCAGGCCGATTGCCGCACTGAAAAAAAACGTTCATCTGCCCGAGAGTTTCTATGCGGAAGACAGCAGCGAAAAGCCTGCGGCACAAACCCTGTACATGCAGAAAGACAATGGCAGGCTGTTCTATGACAAGGGTGAAGATATCTGGAAAACCTACCGCGGCATGTATCGGGAAAAAGTGAAGGACTTCGACCGTGAACTGGGGAAAGTCCTGGATTCACTGAAAGCACATGATTTACTGAAAAACACACTGGTCATCGTGACCTCGGATCATGGCGACATGGATACCCATCACCGGCTGGTGTTCAAAGGACCGTTCGGATATGAACAGGTTATCCGTGTTCCTCTTGTTGTCCATGTACCAAAACGGTTTGGCGGAAAAATTCCGCGCAGGGAAAATACTTTTACGGTCAATGTGGATCTGCTCCCAACCATCCTGGATTTTGCCGGCCTGTCCCCGGAAGTTGGTGACGGCAGCAGCCTGAAACCCCTGCTCACCGGTAACAACGGGCAGACTCCAGCAACCAAAGTGATTGGAGAGTATTACAACAAGCAGAAGTGGGTACATCCGCTGCGCATCATACGCACAGACAAGTACAAGTATATCAACCACTTGATTGGCATGGACGAACTCTATGACCTGGAATCGGACCCGGAGAGATTCACAATCTGAGCAATGACAGAAACTACGCCGGCATTCAGAAAGAATTGGCCAAGCACCTGAAAAAATGGATGGAAATACAGGCCGATCCTTTCACAGGCCTGTCTGCAACGGATCTGGAAGGCAGGCCGATTTCGTCTGTCGCCCCATAACCCCTCATTTCCCTACGGGGTGTAGCTGTATTATAGTTATTGAGGTAATCTCATAAAACCTGATTCAACTGGCGAAAACCATGCACACACAATTGACGAAGCTCATCGGACAACGCTTTCTGTTTCGTAGCAAGGTCTGGATTATTGTCGAGATTCTGCGGGAAGAAGATGCGCTGGTCATCGCTCCGGAACAGGCAGCCCAGAATCAGCGCATCCAGGCAGACCAGTATGGCAATGCCACGCGGCGTTGTGACCATTGCCAGACCCTGCCCCTCAGTGGCGCGGAAAACGAGGACGAATATTCGGAAGACGTCATGGAACTGCTGGCGGGGCGTATTGCCGACTGACGCCCGCCCATGATGCAAGGCCTCAGCCGGTGTCGTACCGCAACCCTGCCCTGAATCTCCTCTTGAGGCTGTTCAGCCGCTCTGCTGCAGGAGCAACTGCTCTATCCTTGTCACATCCTCGGGCGTATCCACTCCTGCAGGAGGGATTTCGGCAGCCAGGGACACGTGTATCCGCTTGCCATGCCACAGGGTACGAAGCTGCTCCAGTGATTCCTGGGCTTCGATAGGCGCTTCCGGCCAGCCCACATACTCCTTGATGAAAGCAGCACGGTAGGCATAGAGACCGATATGTCTCAGGTAGCCCCGGGAAACCTCCGCAGAGATTTCCTTTCCCCAGGCGAGCTCATCCCTTTTCCAGGGAACAGGAGCACGGCTGAAATATAGGGCATAACCCTTCCTGTCCAGGACGACCTTTACCACATTGGGATCGAAAAGCTGTTGCGGATGTTCCAGGTGAGCCGCCAGGGTCGCCGTATCCGCATACTGATGGTGCTCCATGTCCTGGGCAACCTGATTCAGCAGGGATACCGGCATCAGGGGTTCATCTCCCTGCAGATTGACGATGATCTCGTCGTCTGACCATCCCATGACGTCGATGACTTCTGCGATGCGCATGGTGCCGCTGCTGTGATCCGTACGGGTCATGCACACCCGTGCTCCGAAGCCGTCGGCAGCCTTGGCAATAAGTTCGTCATCCGTAGCGACAACGACTTCCCGCGCCTGGCTGGCACAGGCTTTTTCATAAACATGCTGCAGCATGGGCTTTCCCGCCAGCAACAGCAAAGGTTTACCCGGCAGGCGCGAGGATGCATAGCGCGCGGGAATAACGATCCGCATCAGACTTCTTCGTCGGGTGGCAGCTGACGGGCTTCCTGTTCGAGCATGACGGGGATGCCGTCACGGATGGGAAAAGCCAGACGATCCACCTTGCAAATCAGTTCCTCAGCAGACTTTTTGTAAACGAGCTTGCCTTTGCAAATCGGACAAACCAGGATATCAAGCAACTTCTTGTCCATGTTTCAAACCCTTCATCAGTTGATCAAATTCGTCTATGAAACCCGGGTCGGGCGCCATTTCTATTCTTACCAGCCAATGCCGTCCGGTGGCAAAACGCGCATATTTGACGGCATCTTTTTCTGTCATCAGTACCGGCAGGTCGTCATCAAACTGCAGGTCTTTTTTCCGGTAGACCCGGTGATCCCGAAAGGCATGGGGAATGGCCTTCAGGCCATAGTGCTGCAGCATGTCGAAAAAGCGCTGTGGATTTCCCGTTCCCGCCACGGCATGTACCGTTTCGCCCTCCGCCCTGGAAAGTGGCTGAGGTTCTTCAGACAGGTTCAGCAGGGGAAGCACCAGCGGTTCCCGGATGGTCATGCTGGGCACACCTTCGCGCCAGAGACCGTTGCTGATCAGCAGGTCGGCGCGGCGCAGCCGCGCGGGGAGCTCTCGCAAGGGGCCGGCGGGCAACAGAAACCCGTTACCAAAACCCCGTTCCCCGTCGATAACCACGATCTCCATGTCCCGTCCCATGGCGTAATGCTGCAAACCGTCATCTGATAATACGATATTGCACACTGTATGCTGCAGCAATTCCCGCACGGCATCGGCCCGTTCCGGCGCCACACACACCGGGCAGTTGCTGAGACGCGCCAGCAGCACGGCTTCATCACCCACGACCACCGGATCGCTGTCCGGTCTGACCTGCTGAGGCCAATGGCTGGCCTTGCCGCCATAACCCCTGGCAACGATACCCGGCGTATATCCCAGTTCCATGAGATGCCGGCTCAGCCAGATCACCAAGGGTGTCTTGCCGGTGCCGCCAACGGTGATATTGCCCACGACGATAACAGGGGCGGAAAACCGGTGAGTCTTTTTCAGACGCAGCACATACAGCAGACGACGAAAACTGCTGATCAGCCAAAAAACAAGAGACAGTGGCAGCAGCAGGTAGGCCAGCGGGTTTTTGCCGTACCAGATGCTGTTCAAGGATCCTTATTCCTCTGCCTGCGAAGACCTGGCGAGAAAACTCAGGTGGCTGAGTCCCAGTTGCCCGGCGGCATCCATCACCATCATCACTGCCTGGAAAGGCGCCTGCTTGTCGCTGGTAACAGTTACCGGAATATCCGTGCGATCGGCGGCTGCTTTTTGCAGCGCACGTTTCAGGGTATCCACGTCGTGGGTCACCAGTTCCTGATCGTCGAGATAGAATTGTCCCTTGGCATCGATGGTGATCGCTATGGTCTTCTGATCCTGGTTTTCTTCTGCCTGGGCACTGGCCTCGGGAAGATCCACCTTGAGCTGGGTCTGTTTGTCGAAAGTGGTGGATACCATAAAAAAAATGAGCAGCAGGAACACAACGTCAATGAGCGGCGTCATGTCAACCAGGACATTTCTGCTGCGCCGGGAGGGCCGTATGTTCATGGCCTTACTTCTCCCGCTCGCCGTGGAGTACTTCCACCATCTTGATCGCCTGCTGTTCCATGGCAATCGCCAGTTCGTCCACCCGCCCGGTGAGATAACGGTGTGCGATCAGACTGGGAATGGCCACGGACAGACCCGCTGCCGTGGTGATCAGCGCCTTGGAGATGCCTCCGGCCAGAACCGCAGGATTTCCTACCCCGCCGGCGCTGGTGATGGCAGCAAAGACCTCGATCATACCGAATACCGTTCCGAGCAGACCCAGTAACGGGGCAATGGCCGCCACGGTACCCAGGGCATTCAAATAGCGCTCCAGCTCATGAACCACCTGCCGCCCCTCCTCCTCGATGGCCTCTTTCATCACATCGCGGGAATGGTGCAGGTTGGTCAATCCCGTGGCCAGCAAGCGCCCCAGGGGCGAGCTTTCACGGATGGCCATGATACGTTGCCGGTCCAGTTCCTTGCTCTTGTACAGCTTCCAGATTTGCGGAAGCAGATGGTCAGGCACCACCCGGCGGCGGCGGAAAGCCCAGAGCCGCTCCAGCGTAATGGCCATGGCGATCACTGAACAGGCGATGATCGGCCACATCAACAGGCCACCTGCTTCTATAAACTCAAACACCTCGAATGATCCTCTTCGTTTTCCAGAAGCCAATCATACTAAAACATGTGTAAATCTTCCCGGCTATTTGTGCCAGTAATGCCGGGAAACTGCCGCCCAGGAAACGGGGGACAACACCTGATCCCGGCCCAGTTCAAACCTGATGGCGCCCTGATTTGCCGTATTCAGGGGCGTCGCGCCACCGGCAAGCCACCTGGCAACCACTTCCTCTCGCGGAAATCCCCAGCGATTGTCCTTTCCCGCGGAAAACAGCACATATTCGGCCTGAGTCGCCCGAATGAAAGCCTCGGTGGAAGAACTGGCGCTGCCACGACGACCTGGCTGCGCAAGCTTTCCCGGACATGCTGTACCAGCCATTGTTCTGCCGGCTGTTCGATATCCCCGGTCAGCAGAACTGCCTGCCCGTCCACGGAAACCTTGAGTACGCAGGAAGCGTTGTTGCCTTCTTCAAACCGATATGCCGAAGGATAAAGAAACTCGAACCGCACGCCATCCCACCACCAGATCTCATCCTTACTGCAGCGGCGGAAAGCTGCGACACCACCCAGTCCCGGTGGCTCCCCGGCGAGAATATCCATAACCCGAATACCGCGCAACAGATCCTGCGTCCCTCCCACGTGATCGATATCACTGTGGCTGAGCACGAGTCTGTCTACCTTACGGATACCCTGACTTTGCAGATAGGGAAGCAGCACCGCTGATCCCGTATTGAAACCCGATGGATACTTCGGACCGGTATCGAATACCAGGACATGCCTGGCGGTTCGCACCACCGCAGACAGCCCCTGTCCCACATCCAGTACAGTGATTCTGAAATGACTGGCCTGTGGTGCGACGACCCGCTGTGCCAACAACACACCGCTCATAAGCATCAAAGTCAGCGACGACAGGCGCCACAGGGGATGCACTGCCATTCGTCTGAAACGCCACAAGCCCAGCAGAACCAATGCGGCGAAAACAGGTACCACAGTTACTGCAATGCCTTGCCAATGGGGGTAATGACCGGGTAGCTGCGATAACCGCCAACTTTTAAGCGGCCACTTCAATCGGCAACCT
>NZ_JBHNMF010000138.1:0-7406 GCF_048562965.1 Thiolapillus sp.
TTTCTTATGTATCAATGCTTTAGATCATAATTGTACCATCCTGCACCGGATTTCTCATCGTCTTTTTTCGGTTTTTCAATTGAATTTCAATGACTTGGCATTTATAGACGGGAACTAGATACGTTTGATCACCCTAATCAAGAACGCTACCTTGGTCAGCAAGTCCATGTCATAGTTATCGAGGAATACGTTTACCCCATTCCATTCGTGGAAACTGAAGAAGAAGTGTTTTTAAAAACGATCATACCTAGCCGAAAGGCTACGAAGAAATATTTAGGCTGCAGGAAATGAGCAAACTATCAAGCGAAGAGCAAGAGATTCTGGAAGCATTCGATAAAGGTAAGTTGAAGCGCTCCAAAAAGGCGGCTGATACACAAAAGCGGCATCAAAAGTACGCGGAGGCCATGTTTAAAAAAGATGCGCGTATAAATATTAGGCTTTCGTCAAAAGACCTGCGTGGCTTACAGAAAAGAGCCCTGGCAGAAGGCATTCCATACCAAACGTTGGTTGCTAGTATTTTACATAAGTTCGTAGAAGGTCGGTTGCATGAGAACAACGGCTAATACACGCCCTGAGGTAGTCCGTCTAGAAAAAAGCTGACTAGTTTGCCAGCTCTTTAACAAGTGGAGACTCCTGTGCTTTGAGTGCCATCAGGTACCTGGCTTCATCATACGGCTTACGGTCCTGCCAGCAGCGCCAGAGGATGCGTATTATCCATTTGTAGGCCAGAGCGCAGATCGCCATCTGGTGGGTTTTTCCCTTCTCCCGCTGGGCCTTGTAAAAGGCCCGCGCCCAGAAGGAAAAACGCACGGTCTGGTTGGTCCATTCGATAAAAGATTGCCGCAGGAACTTGGGACAACTGTAGCGCCAATGTACCCAGGACTTGTTGCCCGGGGCTCAACGGGAATCGTCAATCCGCGGCACCAGTGACAGGGCAGTTTCCAGTATCTCGGGGCCGGCGCCGGGAAGATGGGCGTTTTCTGACAGGCAGCGCCGCCATTTCTTTGCGCCGGGCTGGCCGTGAAACAACCCAAGAATATGGCGGGTGATGCGTTTCAGCGGGATACCCCGGGCACATTCCTGTTCCACCAGCGGCAGCAGCTTTTCAATGACCTGGTGGCGACTGGCCGGATGCCAGTCACTGGCGAAGATTCTCCTGTCCACATCCGATAGCATCCAGGGGTTGTGATAGGCTTCCCTGCCGATCATGACCCCGTCCACCTTCTTCAGGTGGTGTTCCGCCTGGTTCAGGTCGGTGACGCCACCGTTGATGATGATTTCCAGGTTCGGAAAATCCTGTTTCAGGCGGTACACAGTATCGTACTGCAGGGGAGGCACATCCCGGTTCTGCTTCGGACTGAGTCCCTGCAGCCAGGCCTTGCGGGCATGGACGATGAAGGTCCTGCAGCCGGCATCTGAGAGTTTTTCCACGAAGGCGGCGAGCAGGTCGTAGCTGTCCATATCATCGATGCCGATGCGGTGTTTGGCGGTCACGGGCAGGCTGCAGCTTTCTGCCATGGCGCTGATGCAGTCGGCCACCAAGCCGGGATTGGCCATCAGGCAGGCGCCGAACATGCCGGACTGCACA
Source organism: Thiolapillus sp. (assembly GCF_048562965.1). Lineage (NCBI taxonomy): Bacteria > Pseudomonadati > Pseudomonadota > Gammaproteobacteria > Chromatiales > Sedimenticolaceae > Thiolapillus > Thiolapillus sp. The sequence continues at coordinate 1,589 of NZ_JBHNMF010000138.1, forward strand.
CGGTCAGAAGGACAGCCCAGGTTCAGGTTCACTTCACCGTAACCCCATGCCTCGGCCAATCGGCAACACTGCGCCAGCTCTTCGGGGTTGCTGCCGCCCAACTGCAGGGCCAGGGGCTGTTCTTCGGGAAAGAAATCCAGGAAGCGTGCCGGCTCGTTGTGCAGCAGGGCACCCGTAGTGACCATTTCCGTGTAGAGCAGGGTACGGCGGCTGATGAGGCGGTGAAAATAGCGGCAGTAGCGATCCGTCCAGTCCAGCATGGGCGCTACGGACAGGCGTCTGTCCATGGTGCTCATGAGTTCTGTGGCGCTTCCCCGGTGCAGGCATCTCCGCCACCCGATGTGGCGGGTGCTTCCGGGGAGCAGATGCCTTCCACCTCCAGCGTTATGTGGCTGACCCGTGGCAGTCTGGCCTTGATGTCCTGTTCGATCTCGTCGATGATGCGTTCGGCGCGGCCAATGATGACCTCAACAGCAGCCCGGTCCAGGGCGTACTGCTGCAACTGCTCGCGTTGCTGGGGATTGCTGGTCAGTTCGTCCAGAAGATGATCACGGACATCGCTGATCTTCTGTTGCAGGCCGTTCACCATGGCTTCTTCCTTGAGTTCTATCTCCGCCACCAGCACCGTGTTCTGTTCGTCTATGATGATGGAACGCAGATCATGATAGCGCTCCAGTTCCGGGTGATCTTCCACGATATCCTGAAACAGATATTCCGCCTCCATGTCGCGCATGTCCGCCAGGAAACGCATGTTGATGAAACTCAGGTAGAAGGCGATGCCACCGAGCATGATGGCGATCAGGGCGGAGAAAAAGATGTCATATTCTGCATGACCTGTTGCCGCAGTCAGGATGATGCCCAGTGCAGCCAGCGTCAGACCCAGCATGGCGGCGGAGTCTTCCAGTACGATGGCCATGAGTGTCGGATCGTCTGCCCTGATCAGGTAGGCAAGAGGGTTCTTTTCACCTGACGCCCGCATGCGCCTCAGAAACTCCCTCATGGCCACGAGAAAGGAATAGCCTTCCAGCAGGAAGCCGATACCCAATACGGTGAGGTTCAGCCACAGGGCGCTGACCTCGTGGCCCAATATGCTGACGGTTTCTATGATATGGCTGTTGCCCAGCCCTTCCCAGCTGTGCCAGGCGTGGGACAGGCCCAGACCTGCCCCGATGGAGAACAGCCCGATGGCGGACCACAGGTTCCACAGGTATTTCTTCTGGCCATGGCCGAAGGCGTAGATGGTGTCGGCAGGCTTTTCGCTCTCGCGCAGACCCAGAAACAGAAAGCCCTGGTTGAGGGTGTCCATAAGGCTGTGTACCGCTTCGTTGGCCATGGAGGCCGAGCCGCTCAGGGCACTGGCGATGAACTTGATAACGGTTACCAGTGCATTGGAAATGATGGCGGTGATCACCGCTTTTCTGGAACTATGAGACATGAGCTTCCCTTTTCTTTTCAATCTTGCGTTCGTTGTGAATGTCCATGATGATCTTGATTGCCGACAGCAGGATGACGCCTATCACAGGATTGGGCAGCAGGGTGAGCAGGAAGGCGCTGGCCAGCAGGACCAGGTGCAGAATCACGATGCGGCTGTAGGGTTCCATCATGACCGTATCGATTGGCGTGTTTCGCGCCACGCCGCTCAGCAGGTCGCTGAAAAACTGTATGCCGTGGCTGAGGAACATGCCCAGCAGCGCCAGCCCGATACCCTGAGTTGAAAAGACCAGTTTTTCCAGTGTCTGCACATCCAGGCTTTGCTTGAGAAACAGCTCGAACAGCAGAGAGCCGTGGATGAAGGTGAACAGACCGTAGTGAACGGTGAAGAAGCCCGCTTTGAACAGGGCGCCAGACAAACGCTGCAGTTGCGAGCCGGGTTGGTTGCCATCTGCTGTCAGGAAGCGCGGTATCTGCCACAGGCCGATGATCACGTTCTCCATCCAGAACAGGAAAAGCATGAGTACAGGGTCCCAGCCCATAACCAGGGCCAGCACCAGCGACAGCAGGTTGGCGCCGATCTGCGCCCACAGCGGAAGGTTCAGCTTCATTGTTCCAGGTGCTTGATGAACACTTTGGAATTGCGTTGCCAGTTGTACAGGTCCTTGCGTTTTCCCGGTAACTCACTTACCGCAGCAGGAACAAAACCCCGTTCCCTGAACCAGTGAGCGGTACGGGTGGTGAGAACGAACAGCTGTTTCAGTCCCAGCGCCAGCGCCTGCTGCTGCATATGGCCGAGCAGCTGATCCCCACGGCCGCCTTTCTGATAATCCGGATGAATGACCAGACAGGCGAGTTCCGCCATTTTTTCTTCCGTAAACGGGTAGAGGGCGGCACAGCCGATGATGGCGCCGTCCCTTTCAATGACGATGAACTGGCCGATCTCGGTTTCGATGTATTCACGGGAGCGGCGTACCAGAACCCCGGCTTCCTCCAGCGGACGTATCAGCTCGAGGATGCCGGTTGCATCATCGATACTGGCCTGGCGCAGGGTTTCCCACTGTTCAGCGGTAATGAGCGTCCCGCTGCCATCGCGGGTGAAGAGTTCGGTAAGCAGCACACCATCCTGCTTGCGGGGCAGGATATGGGTTCTGCTGACGCCGTGACGACAGGCGCAGGCGGCGTTTGCCAGTACACGTCTCAGCTGTTCGTCCAGTGATTTGCGCCGCCTGAGCAGGGCGTCTGCTTCCGCCGGCACCAGGCTTTCGATGAGTTTTCTGCGGCTGTCCACCAGCTTGTTGTCTGTCAGGAAGATCAGCTTGTCCGCCTTTATTTCCGTCGCGATGGCGGCAGCAACATCCGCAGCGTTCAGGTTGAAGACTTCGCCCGTGGGGGAATAACCCAGGGGGGAGATCAGCACCATGGCGCCGGCGTCCAGCCTTTGCTGCAAAGCCGTTGTATTAATCCTGCGCACTTCGCCGGTGTGCTGATAGTCCACGCCGTCTATGATGCCCAGTGGCTTGGCGGTGACGAAGTTGCCTGAATCTACCGAGATCTGCGCACCGGACATGGGGGAGTTCGCCAAGCCGGTGGAAAGCAAGGCTTCGATTTCCACGCGCACGGTTCCAGCGGCCTCCTTGACGCACAGCAGGGTGTGTTCATCGGTGACGCGCATACCGTTGATGATCTGCATGGCCGCCCCGCGCAGGCTGAGGCGTTCTTCGATCTGCGGACGGGTGCCGTGGACCAGAACGAGCCGCAGCCCCAGGCTGTGCAGCAGGGCGATGTCATGGATGAGATGGGAAAATTCCTTTTCCTGTACCGCTTCTCCGCCAAAGGCGAGCACCACCGTGCTGCCACGGTGGGCATGGATGTAGGGCAAAGCCTGGCGGAACCAGCTGACGAAATTGTTGGCGTCCTTGTTCATCCGCCAATCATATCAGGTCATGCAGAAACGATGAATCAGCTGTTTGATCAGGGTGATGCCCGGCTCGATCTGCTCCATGGCCATGAACTCGTCCGGCTGATGTGCCTGGTCGATGCTTCCCGGCCCCATGATGATGGTATCCATGCCGAGCTGCTGCAGGAAGGGTCCTTCGGTGCCAAAGGCCACGGCTTCGGCGCTGTGCCCGGTCAGCACCTCTGCCGCCTGCACGATGGCGGCGGACGCCGGCGTCTCGAATGCTGGCACGCCACCGAACAGGGAATGGCACTCCAGTTTCAGGCCTGTTGAATGCAGTGTACGTTGCAGGCGCCGGTCCAGTTCCCGGCGCAGTTCATCCAGATCCATGCCGGGCAGGGGGCGGATATCGATATGCAGTTCGCACTGGCCGCAGATGCGGTTGGGATTGTCGCCGCCGTGAATATGACCCAGGTTTACCGTAGGTGTCGCCACCTCGAACAGGGGATTGCTGAAACGGGTGGCGAGTTCATTGCGCCATTGCAGGATCTCGGCAAGCACCAGGCTCATGCCGTCCAGGGCATTGTTGCCCAGCGATGGGTTACTGGAATGGCCGGAGCGGCCGGTGATGCGGATGCATTCCATGGCGATGCCCTTGTGCAGGCGGATGGGTTTCAGGCCCGTGGGTTCGCCGATGAGGGCATGACGTCCCAATTGTTTTTGTGCATCTGCCAGGGCCCGTGCGCCGCTCATGGAGCTTTCCTCGTCGGCCGTGGCGAGAATCACCAGGGGTTGCCGGAGCTTGCCGGTGTCCAGGTCACGGATGGCTTCGAGTACCAGCGCGAAGAAGCCTTTCATGTCGGTGCTGCCCAGGCCGTACAGCCGGTTGTCCCGTTCGGTCAGTTCGAAGGGGTCGGTGCTCCAGCGGCTGCTGTCGAAGGGCACGGTGTCCGTATGCCCGGCCAGCACCAGGCCTTCGGGACCGCTGCCTGCCGTGGCAATGAGATTGAACTTGCCGGGATAGTTGGGAACCGCCAGTTTCTCCGTTTGAAAGCCCAGGTTGTGCAGCCAGTCCTGCAGCAGGTCGATGACACGCACATTCGACTGGTCCCATTCGGCGCTGACACTGCTTACCGAGGGCTCGGCGATGAGGCGCCTCATCATGTGCAATAATGGCGGCAATTCGGTTTTGTTCACGGGCTCGTATGATCAATCGTGACTGGAAAGAGATCAAAGCATATGCTTTCTGCGGGGAACTGACCAGTGCCCAGTGGGCTTGGGAATTCCTGCGCCGCAATCCCGGCTACCAGCAGGAATGGCAACAGTTCTGGCAGACCTGGCAGGACCTCGAAGCAGCTTATGGCAAGCCGCCCGACCGGGATTTCTGTGCCTGGAAAAACGACCCCCGCGCCTGGCTGCCGGCCAGTGAATGCCTGGACGGAGAATGCCGTATCGACGAGGACAAGGTGCTCATCGAATGTGCCCTGGGTGCACGCTGGGGGTTTCACAAGTTCCCACCCAATCCCGAGGATGATGATCCCGTCGGTGAAGGCAGGCTGAACTGGCGTCCCCGTTCGGAAGAGGAACTGCCTGTACTGTCCGGTGAAGCACCCGATCTGTCACAGGAGCAGATGGCGCTGGTATTCGATCTCTCCCTTCCTTTGCGCCCGCAACTGGATCAGGCGCGTCACCAGTTGCAGCTCGAAACCAGCAGGAGACGGCGTGAAAACAGGTTGGCACCAAAGCGCGTACGCCTGCTGAAAGACCATTGGGTGATGCTGCTGCGCATGCTGGATGCCAGGGCAGCGGGAGAAGCAGCACAGGCCACACAGCTGTTTGGCGATGAAGCTGTCAGAGAAGCCGTGGCGCTGACGGAGAAGGGCTATCTGGAACTGCTACGGATTCCGGACTGACAGCCGCTCCTGGGAAACAGACAGATTTTACCGGCACGACCATACACATCACCCCACTCGGGAGTGCTCTGCATGCAGGCATGGACTGGTTCGCAAGAACCTGTTTTAGCCTGTAGCGCAGTCAGACGATGCTGCCAAAGCCCTGGTCAACGGCACCGCGGGGCATGTCCAGGCCCGCCAGTCGGCAACCCTGGGCGATGGGGCCGCCGGGAAACAGCGAAAACAGATATTTTTTTCCGCCACTGGCATGGAAGCGTTCTTCCAGTGCGTCGCTCAGTTCCCGAAGGTTCACGCGTTCGTGTCTGGCGTAGTATTCCTGCAGAGCGGCCAGCTCTTCCCAGTGATCCTCGGCCAGTTCCAGATGTTCTTCCCTGGCAAGTTTCTCGGCAGCTTCCGCTGACCAGTCTACCGGCGCATGGGGATATGACGGATGATGTTGTGAAGCCATCATGTTTTCCTCCGCTGCCAGCCATGGAGAGCGAAGCGAAGGCTGGTAGACCCCAGTAGCCGCGAGGCCGCACTGTTTTCCCGGCGTGCCTTGCGCCAGAGGGAAAACAAAGTAGGCCTCCGAACG
>NZ_JBHNMF010000139.1:0-7381 GCF_048562965.1 Thiolapillus sp.
GCCTATTGCCGCATCTCCAGTTACCTGCAGACCATGGCAAATCAGGGATACAATCCGCTGGTCGCCATTCAAATGGCCTTTTCGGGACAGCTCTATGCTGATAGGGGTGAGTAGTTACGGCTGGGGAATGAAAGGCTTCATCGATGCGCAGCGGCTGCGGGCCTTCCTTCACGAACATGTGGTGAGTGAGGAATCACAGATCGAGAGTATGGCGAGCGCCTATGGCAACGTGGCCACCGACCTGGGCAACGGCCGGGAAATCTGGTTTACCAAGGGAAATGTGCTTTCTTCTGTCATGGCCTCCATCGCGTTGCCGGGCCTGTTCGCCCCCGTACGCTATAACGGCCGCTGGCTGGTGGACGGGGGGCTGGTGAATCCCGTGCCCGTGTCTCTTTGCCATGCGCTGGGTGCCGATGTGGTCATCGCGGTCAATCTCAATGCGGATATCCTGGGCAAGCATCTGTCATCGCGCAAGGCCGATCTGGCTGCGGAAGGCGGTGCGTTCGACGGCATCCTGGGCACCATCCGCAACTACTCTTCCAACCTTTTTCCCGGCAACCGGGAAGACTCCCCCGCTGCCAGCCATGGAGAGCGAAGCGAAGGCTGGTAGACCCCAGTAGCCGCGAGGCCGCACTGTTTTCCCGGCGTGCCTTGCGCCAGAGGGAAAACAAAGTAGGCCTCCGAACGCGGCGTCCAGTCATTGGGAGGCAAGTACGGAGCAGCAACGAGCTTGCGAAGTTGTTGCGTAGTGCTTGGTGACCAGGACGGCTGGGGAACAAATAGGTTGTCAAAGGCCGAGTCGATTTTGGGGACTGGGATGTCCCAAAATCTATCACGAGGCCGAAGACACGCTTGGCCGGGGATGTTCGATGTCCTGGCCAGCTCTGTCAATATTACACAGGACAGGATCACCCGCAGCCGCATGGCGGGCGACCCACCGGACATCCTTCTGGAACCCCGGCTGGCGCAGATCGGCCTGCTCGAATTCCACCGGGCCGAAGAGGCAATTTCGGAAGGTGAACGCTGCGTCAAACGTATGCGGCCGGTAATCGAATACACCATGGAAAACGTGGCGCGGCTGTTCGCGAAATCCTGAGTCCCTGCTCAGCCGCAGCCGCGTATTTTTCCGAAACAGCTATTTTCATCATATCTGTGGTATAAAGGCAAAAGAAAACTTGGCTTTTTGTGCCAACAGAACGCTGATGCAATTCGCCAAAGTACCCGTTTCAAGCGGAATTGAAATCCCGGGAAAGCCGATGGATGTTATGGAATGCAACCTGATTTGAGCACAGAAATGGATGGAAACACGGGCTTGAGCCCGGTGCTGGATCAGCGGGTAAGGCGGGAGCAGTATCGGCTGCTGTCCAACCACTTGCCGGTGGTGTTGCCGGGAAGCCTTCTGATCGCCGTACTGCTGGCCTGGGGTTTCTGGAATACGGCGGATCATACTGCTATCCTGGTCTGGCTGAGTCTGCTGGTCGCTGTGATTACTGCACGGCTGGGTCTTGCGTCCTATTTTTCCCGGTTGCCGGAGCGGCCGGAAGCTGATCACCTCTTGAGGAACACACTGCTTCTCGGGTCTTTCATATCGGGTTGCATCTGGGGCAGTGCAGGCATTCTGTTTTTCGATCCGGAGAATGCCTATGGTTTTGCACTTCTGGTGATCGTGCTGGGAGGGCTCGTGGCAGGATCGCTGGGATCCCATTCCTATTATTTTCCTAATTTCCCCCTGTTCGCGATTCCTGAATTCCTGCCCCTGATGGGCGGACTGCTGGCCGTGGAGAACGATTTCTATACCCTGATCGGGCTGATGATGGCATTGTTTCTGATGCTGAATCTGTTCTACTCCAAAAAATATGCAGATATGATCGAGCGCTCCATACGGCTTCAGTTTGCCAATGATGCACTGCTGGAAAGGCTCAAGGCCTCGAACCGGGAACTGCATGAATACTCCTACACGGATTCCCTGACAGGTATTGGCAACCGGCGCCAGTTCGACCTGGATTTCGATCAGACATGGCAGGTGGCAGAAACCACCGAGGCGCCTGTTTGCCTGATACTGATGGATGTGGATCACTTCAAGGAGTACAACGACACCTATGGGCATCCCCAGGGTGACGAAGTGCTCAAGAGCCTCGCCCTGGTGCTGCTGAATGTGTGCGAAGAGCAGAAGGTCCGGGGCAGGCCCATGCGTATCGGGGGTGAAGAATTTGCCCTGCTGCTCAAAGGTGATCTGGATCTGGCCATTGATATTGCGGAGACCATCCGTGAGTCTGTTCGGAAAATGAAAATTGACCGGGGAGAAGAGCACAGGGTGACAGCCAGTTTTGGGGTAGCCAGGGCGCAGCCCGCACGAGGCGGCTCAAGGGGGGCATTGCTGGATGCGGCGGACAAGGCGCTGTACAAGGCGAAGGCGGCCGGTCGTGACCGCGTGATAGCCGACCGTAAATCCGGTGCCGGAAAACATGGCTAAAGCCGCCTAAATCAGTCATAATCCACCGCTCACCCGGGAAGGTTTCCGGGACCATAAATCCGGATTGTGCAAGATTCGGAAAAAAGTTTATGGCGGCCGTATCGGTCCCCTCGCAACATTCAGCCGTGAACCCGGTCAGGCCCGGAAGGGAGCAGCCGCAGCGGTGACAGTGTGTGCCGGGGTGTGGCTGGTACGGTTGCCACCATATTCATGAAATTTCTATGTCCTATCAGGTATTAGCGCGTAAATGGCGGCCCAAGACCTTTGAAGAAATGGTCGGGCAGGAACATGTGGTGCGCGCCCTGAGCAACGCCCTGGACAATGACCGTCTGCACCATGCCTACCTGTTTACCGGCACCCGTGGTGTGGGCAAGACCACACTGGCGCGTATCCTTGCCAAATCCCTGAATTGCGAGAAAGGCGTCAGCTCCACTCCCTGTGGAGAATGCAGCATTTGCCGTGAAGTGGACGAGGGGCGTTTTGCCGACCTGCTGGAGGTGGATGCCGCATCCCGCACCAAGGTGGACCAGACCCTGGAGCTGTTGGAAAACGTACCTTTTGCGCCCATACGCGGCCGCTACAAGGTGTACCTCATCGACGAGGTGCACATGTTCTCCAATTCCAGTTTCAATGCACTGCTCAAGACCCTGGAAGAGCCGCCGCCCCATGTGAAGTTTCTGCTGGCGACAACGGATCCCCAGAAAGTACCCGTCACGGTGCTTTCCCGCTGCCTGCAGATGAACCTCAAGCGTTTGCCTCTGGAGCAGATTCGCGGCCAGTTCGAGCATGTGCTGAAGGCAGAAGGCGTGGATGCCGATGCCAGCGCCCTCGATCTGCTGGCCAGAGTGGCCGACGGCAGTATGCGTGATGGCCTGAGTATTCTGGATCAGGCGATCGCTTTCGGTGGCGGACAGGTCAGGGAAGAGGAAGTCAAGGCCATGCTCGGCGTGGTAGCGCAGGATCAGTTGCCACAACTGCTGCGCAGCGTCATCAATGAGGATGCCGCAGCCGTACTGGAACAGATTTCCGCTGCCGCCCAGCAGTCACCGGATTTTGCCGCATTGCTGAAGGATCTGCTGCTGCTCTTGCATCGCATCGCCCTCTACCAGGCATCGCCTGAAGCGGCCGATCCCAGCTGGAGTGATCTATCCCCGGTGAAAGATCTGGCGGCCGGTATGGGTCCGGAAGATGTGCAGCTTTTCTACGAAATTGCCTTGCGGGGACAGCGGGACCTGTATCTTGCACCCGATCCCCGCAGCGGTTTCGAGATGATCCTGCTGCGCATGCTGGCCTTTCGCCCCGCAACAGGGGAACCGGAACCGGCCAGGGTACCGGTGTCCCGAACCCAACCGAGTGCGGCTTCCGCTGGCCCCAGACCGGCACCGGCACAGAACACGCCCCCGTCCGGCGTGAAAAGCGCAGTTGCAGCGGGTCAGGATGAGCCGCCGCGCCAGGTGTCGGAATCCCGCCCTCAGGGAAAGGAAACCCCCGATCTGACAGACTGGCATCAGGTTTTGCCCAGACTGGGTCTGGGAGGAATCTCTTCCCAGCTGGCAGCGCATTGCACCGTGAAATCCTGGCAGGATGACCTGTTGCTGCTCACGCTCAATCCGACCGGTGGCGCCCTCGCCGGCGCCATGCCCCGTCAGAAATTGCAGGAAGCACTGGAGAGTTATCTGGGCCGGTCCATCCAGATGAAGATCGAAGTGGCCGAGACTGTCGAGGAAACACCCGCTCAGGTCGCAGAACGGCGGCTTCAGGAGAAGCAGTCCGTAGCGGTAAACGCCATGCGCGAAGACCCGGTAGTCAAAACCCTGGAAGAGGATTTCGACGGCGAACTGCTGGTAGACAGTATCAAACTCAATGATCAGTAATTCTTGTTGTGCGAAGATAGCTATCACGAACTGTTCGAGCTACCCATAAAGTTGCGGTATCACCGTTCCGGCCCAGCGCCAAACGGACCGCAAACCAAAACCCAAACAGGAGATATCATGAAAGGTGGTTTAGGCAACCTGATGAAACAGGCACAGAAGATCCAGGCCGACATGCAGAAAGCCCAGGAAGAACTGGCCAAGGCAGAGATTACCGGCGAGTCTGGTGGTGGTCTGGTCAAGGTCACCATGAACGGCCGCCACGAAGTGCGCCGGGTGGAGATTGATGATTCCCTGGTCGGTGACGACAAGGAAATGCTGGAGGACCTGGTGGCGGCTGCGTGCAACGATGCGGTACACCGTATCGAGGAAAAGACCAAGGACCAGATGAGCGGCCTGACCTCCGGCCTGTCACTGCCGCCGGGCATGAAACTGCCGTTCTGACATGTCGGACAAACCCCTGCTGCAGCGACTGATAGACAGCTTCTGCTGTCTGCCCGGCGTGGGACCGAAAACAGCCCAGCGCATGGCATTTCACTTGCTGGAGCGGGACAGGGAAGGTGGCCGTCAACTGTCCGGTGTATTGCTGCAGGCGGTGGAAGAGATCGGCCATTGCCGCCGCTGCCGGACGCTGACGGAAGATGAGCTCTGCGGTTTGTGCGCCAATGACCAGCGTAACGATACGCAGCTCTGTGTGGTGGAAACGCCTGCCGATGTCATGGCCATCGAACAGGCGACCGACTATCGCGGACGCTATTTCGTGCTCGGTGGCAGGCTTTCGCCCCTGGATGGCATAGGCCCTCGGGAGATCGGCCTGGATCAGCTGGCCGGCATCCTGGCTGAGGGCAGGGTGGAAGAACTGATTCTCGCCACCAATCCCACCGTGGAAGGTGAGGCGACAGCCCAGTACATCAGTGATATGGCTGCCGAAAAGGGCATTCAAGCAACACGCATCGCTCACGGCGTTCCGTTGGGTGGTGAACTGGAGTACGTGGACGGGGGCACACTGGCACACGCTTTCGTGGGGCGGCGTAAGGTGGGATATTTTTGAACTGGCCGGGAGAGAAGAGCATGACAGACTGTATTTTTTGCAAGATCGCCGCAGGGGAAATTCCTGCCGATATCATTTATGAAGACGAAGATGTTCTGGTGTTCAGGGATCTCAATCCCCAGGCGCCTGTTCATGTGCTGATCATACCCAGACGTCACATAGCCACCCTGAATGATCTGCAGCAGGAAGATGCCGAACTGATCGGGAAAATGTCACTGGTTGCGAAAACCGTGGCCGAGCAGGAAGGGATTGCCCAGGAAGGCTATCGCACCGTGTTCAACTGCAATGCAGGTGCGGGGCAGACCGTGTTTCATATTCACATGCATATGCTCGGGGGGAGGCCAATGAACTGGCCGCCGGGCTGAACTGTTGCCAATCTTCGGGAAATGCTGGCGTATCCTGAATCACCGGCGTGCTGAAACAGACATGCCAAACCGACCTGATCAAAGGGGAACAGCGCCATGACATCGAACGACACTCTGATAAAAAACACTTTGTCGAAGGAATTCATCGACCTGGTGATCCGTATCGGGTTGATCGGGTTCCTGGTTTACGCCAGTGTGAAGATCGTCAGCCCCTTTCTCGGCATTCTGCTGTGGGGGCTTGTTCTCGCTGTCACCCTGTATCCCATACACCAGAAACTTGTCGGGCGCTTTTCGCTCGGTCAGGGCAAGACAGCTACGCTGCTGGTGCTGACGGGTATTCTGATCATCGGTGTGCCTGCTACACTGCTGGGTGGGTCGGCAGTCGAATTTGCCGAAAAGAGCTATACCTCGTTCAAGGGCAGGACTGTGCTGCTCAAGCCACCGCCGCCTTCTGTAGCTGAATGGCCGCTGATCGGCCCAAAGGTCTACAAGGCCTGGGAGATGGCCGCCAGCGACAGGAGCGCGCTGATGAAGCAGATCCGGCCACTGATAGAAAAGTCCCTGAAAATCATGCTGGGCACAGTGGCCGGTGTCGCGGGAGGTTTGCTCCAGTTTCTGTTCTCCATGGTCATTGCCGGTATCATGATGGCATTCGGGGAATCCGGCAGCCGGGTGATGTGGAGAATACTGCGTCGCTTCGGTGGCCCGGAAAAAGGTGATCAGCTGTTCGTGCTGTCCACCGTCACTATCCGTTCTGTATCCATGGGGGTTATCGGTGTGGCCCTGATCCAGGCCCTGCTGCTGGGCGTGGGATTCGCATGGGCCGGGGTACCTGCGGCGGGTCTGCTGGCCATGGTGGTACTGGTGTTCGGCATCGCCCAGTTGCCCGCGGCGGTCATTTCCCTGCCGGTTATCGGCTATCTCTGGTGGGCAAACCCCGACGCTACCATGAGCAATGTATTCTTCAGTATCTATCTGCTGATCGCAGGTATGGCAGACAATGTGCTCAAACCGTTGATGCTGGGCAGAGGGGTGGATGCGCCCATGCCCGTTATTCTCATTGGCGCTCTCGGCGGCATGGTGAGCGGTGGTCTGGTAGGACTGTTCGTGGGTGCGGTATTGCTGGCGCTTGCCTATGTCATCTTCATGGACTGGGTGGCGGAAGGTGAAGAGACGGAAGCACCGGAAACTGCGCCGCAAGGGCAGGACGGGGAAACAGCAGTTACCTAGGCGCCTGCCGGATTTAAAGTCCCCGATAGGGGATCCGTAAATCCCACGCCTTTAGGCGGCAGGGTTGGAATGGTAAGCTTGATGCCATGCAGAATTACAAGCACGGTGGCCACACGATATGGGATTGCAAGTACCACCTGGTCTGGGTGACGAAGTACCGTTATCCGATTTTGGGTGGTGATGTTGGGTTACGATGCCGGGAATTGCTTCGAGAGATAGCGCGTAGCAAGGAAATGATCATCTATGCAGGTTCGATCAACCGGGATCATGTGCATGTCGGGTACCATGTGATTATATTCCAAAAAGGAGCTATCCTTTGTTCCGAACCCGCCAGATATTGAACGACTGGCTCACGCAAAACCTGGAGGAAGCATAACGCCATGGTTATCCA
>NZ_JBHNMF010000140.1:0-7353 GCF_048562965.1 Thiolapillus sp.
TGTGAGGGGTGTGGTGATGCGACAGTACGGAGAGGATATTGCGGCACCGGTGGGAAACCAGCCGGCAAACAGAGAATGCCAACACGATCCTAACCTGTTGTGGAGCCCATCTACTCGACCCTTCAATGTACTGATCAAGCCGCTGGTGAGTGATGATGCCCGTTACAACGGGCTGGACCCGGCAGATCCGACGGGTATCAATGAAGACAACGACTACAGTCCAACGGGGTATATCTATTATTCCGGTACCGGATCCCTGGTACAGGGTGGCAGCATCTTGGTGAACTGTACCCATGGGGCGGCAAGCATCGTATCGGGAAGGGATGGCAAAGAAGGCTACTATCAGTTTGCTGTCACTGATATCGACAGTCTGGCCAACTGTGAGTTGAGCTATACACCGCCAGCGGGATACCGCTTCGATGAGTCCTGTGCTTCCGGGGGCAGCGCCTTCAGTGTGCCCACCGATGCCAGCTTTACGCAGTTGGGTTCGGCGAAGGATGCAGCGACCGGTAAGCTCAAAGACAAGGCCTGTAGCAGTAATCCCTGGTATCAGCGTCTCGCTATCGCACCGGATTCCGGAAAGCTGACCAACAACAATCTGCCAATGACGAGAGGCGCCTGCAGCTACGATGCCAGCCTGCTGCGGATTACCGGCAGTTTCTCCGGACAGGGAAGCACCATTTTGTCGTCTGCATTGGGCATAGAGACAGTGGACGATGGCAGCCGTGTCGAGGTGCTTGCACCGCATTTACTGGCATTGAAAACACCGAAGCTGAGCATCAAGAGCGGGACGGTGTTGCGTGTGGCGGCGGGGGCGAGACTGTCGGTAGCGCCAGTAACAGACCTCTGTCAGTAGCTGTCCGGTCACCGGTGTGCATGGTTGAATGCCGGTGATGCAGGGCGTACAGGAGGAGTTTGGCGCGTCAGGCTTTTTTTTGGGTGGCGGGAAAGTCTTTCAGGCAGCATTTTCCCGAGGGGTTTCGGATCTCGCAGGCACAGCGTTTCCTGCGGGTCTGCTCGATGACGAAGTCCCTGAGCCCGGGATCTAATTTGGCTTCTCCTCGGGAGACACCGAAGCAATAACAGATCGTTGCCTCGTCCGAGCCGTTCTTTATCCCCACGGCGGTACGCAGGGCATCCTGGGTCAGTACAGTATTATCCTCGCCAAAGTAGACGACCGGACAGTCCGGATTGCTGCAGAAATACATGGGCTGGGACTTCCGTTTCCAGGGTTGCCTGACATGTTGCAGGAAAGTCTGTTCGGAAACCGCCCTGTATGCCTTTCCATCCTCCGGACAGACATGAGTGTCCTGCTGCCGAGGGGTGGTTGTGGATGAACAGCAGTCACTCATGGCAGATCCTACCTGATGCGCTTCACACGAAGGGAACGGTTGCTGCCCTGCTTCTTCAGAACGAAGGACCCCAGGGCGCCTTTCTCGATGACAATGGTATCTCCCGCTGCAAGCCGGGGCTGGGAACTGCTGCCTACCTGGCGCCAAGTCTGCCCGTTTTCCAGAATCAGAATACGTTTACCCCGGGAGGCAGTTTCGACCTTGCTGATGCGACTGCTGATGTCGTGCAGGTTTTCTGCAGGAGATTTCTGCGGCAGGCCGAATGCGGCCTTTTGTTCTTCCGTTGTCGGAGGTGCCGTTTCCTTGTCCAGCGCAAGTGCATAGCGGTCATAGCAGGCGAGTCTTTCGCTGTCATTGCTGATGCTGCGGCAGTTCTGCCAGCCAGATGCGGCCTGCAGGGCAGAAGACAGCAGCAACAGCACTGCAATGTAGGGTGTTTGCGCCATGAGTTACCCCATATTTTTGCGATGAATGGATGGTGTCTTGCGATCATATAACGTTATACGGGAAGAATTCCAGCCACAGCTGTTTTCCGGGTTTTTCGTCTTATTGATAATGCCTTCGTATCCTAGTATCGTGCGCAGGCTATATACCCGAATTTCAGTATTCGGGGCATTTTTTACGCCGGTGACAACGCCCTGGCAATGCTGTGATCAAAGTGAATGAAGCTGACCGTAAGTGAACTGATCGTCGAGTATATGGAGCGCCTGGGCATACGTCATGTGTTTGGCATGCCCGGTGCCCATATTCTGCCTGTTTACGATGCGCTCTATGATTCGGACATTCAGTCTGTGCTGGTCAAGCACGAGCAGGGGGCGTCGTTCATGGCGGGCGGCTATTCCCGCTACTCCGGCGGGATATCCGCCTGTATCACTACGGCGGGACCGGGTGCGACCAACCTGGTAACGGGTATTGCCAATGCCTATGCGGACAGGCAGCCGGTGCTCGCGATCACGGGAGAAACCTCTACCCATATATTCGGCAGGGGAGGGCTTCAGGAAAGCTCCGGTGAAGGAGGCAGCATCGACCAGATTGCCCTGTTTCAGGGGATTACACGATACAACAGGATCGTGGAACGCAGCGATTATCTGGCCAATGTCTTCAATCGGGCATCCCAGATCCTGCTCGCGGAAAATCCGGGGCCTGTACTGCTCAGCTTTCCTTACAACGTACAGAAGGAAAAAGTGGATGCCGCCCTGCTGGATGATGTGATAACCGCCAGGCCTGAACAGGCCACGGATGTTGAGTGCACCCGCACCGGTAAGGTGATGGATCTGTTGTCGGAGGCAAAGTTTCCTGTCATTGTTGCCGGGTATGGCTGCATCCGCGGCGGTGCTCAGGAATTGCTGCAGCAGTTCAGCAGTGCTTTGAACATCCCCGTGGCTTCAAGTCTGAAGGCCAAGGGCGTGATCGATGAGGGAGATGCATTGTCCCTGGGAAGCCTGGGTGTTTCTTCCAGTGGCCAGGCCTATCGGTATATCGTGGAGCAGGCGGATCTGCTGCTGATACTGGGGGCCGGATTCAATGAACGTACCAGTTATGTCTGGGACAAGGATCTGACGGATAACAAGAAGATTATTCAGATCGATATCAACCCGGAGCAGTTGCAGAAGGTGTTTCAGGCGGATGTCGCCATACAGGGTGATATCGGAGAAATTCTGCAAGACCTTCTGCAGAAGATTGGGGCCGATGCCGCTGAGCAATCGTTTACCCGTTCGTCCGGATTGGCCATGGAATCCCTGGATTCTCCCGGTGACTATGCCGTTTTCCAATCCGGTTTTTCCCTGGTGGAAAAGTTCTTCCGTGAACTGGAGAAGCACTTTCCCGAAGGTGCCGTCGTCTTCGATGACAACATCATTTTTGCGCAGAATTTTTTTAGGGTATCGAGTGGAAACCGCTATTATCCGAATGCCGGCATATCCTCCCTGGGTCATGCGATACCTGCCGCCATCGGTGCCCAGTTCCACCGGCAGAGTCCCTGTTTTGCCATCATTGGTGATGGCGGTTTTCAGATGTGCTGCATGGAAATCATGACGGCTGTGAATTATGAAAAACCCCTGAATATCCTGCTGTTCAATAACGCCACCATGGGCCTGATCCGCAAGAACCAGCATCAGCAGTACCGGCAGCGTTTCATCGACTGTGATTTTGTCAACCCGGACTATAGGAAGCTGGCAGAATCATTTGGTATCAACTACCACCGTCTGGAAACAGCATCAGATATTGAACAGCTGTTTTCCGGCTCGGATCTGACCGGCGCCATCAACCTGATCGAAATGCCCCTGGACAAGGACAAGTTTCCCAACTACTCCTCCCGACGATAGAATTTCCAGACCATGGACAACCCGCGCGACTTCCCTGTTCTGAACGCCTTTCTTGCGGATTTCAAAGAGGCTGATCTGCCCGCGTTTCCCAGGGAACCGCAGGCGGCGGAAGATCTGCTGCGCTTCTATGATCGTCTGTTCTCCCTTGTGGAAGGGAAGATGTGGGAAGGTGGGCTGGACAGGGGACTGCTGGAAAGCTATCGGCAGTTGATGGCAGAGCTCGATGCGCAACTGCAGCAGAGCGGGCAGGACGATCGTCATCACTTCATCGTGGTCATTCCTGTGGCGGACAGGCCCCGGCATTTGCAAAGCTGTCTGGAAAGCCTGCTGACCCTATGCGGGTATTTTCCTTACGGGAAAAAGGCGGATGGAAGCATCGCTGGCATTTCGGTGCTGATCGCCGATGATTCCAGAGACATGGTCAATATCGCAAAACACAAGGACATTGTTGAGGCATATAACCGCAGAGGACTGGACGCACAGTATTTTGGCCAGGAAGAGCAACTGAAAGTCATGGATGGACTTACGGACCAACAGCGGCAGGACCTGCAGGGCGTCCTTGGAGCCTGCGATGCGCACCGCTTCTATCACAAAGGCGCATCCATCATGCGAAACATTGCCTGTATCAGGCTTGATGAAATGGCCGGGCAATATGAAAAGCCGTTGTTCTATTTTGTCGACAGCGACCAGGAATTTCAGGTCAAGTATGAAAGCAATGGAAAAGGCGAGGATGTCTATGCGGTAAATTATTTCTATCATCTGGACAGAATTTTCAGTTGCGGGGATGTATCGGTGATCACGGGCAAGGTCGTGGGCGATCCTCCCGTATCTCCCGCCGTGATGGCCGCCAATTTCCTGAATGATGTCTGTGCCTTTCTAGAGGAGATGGTCGGCCGCAGGAAAGAAGACGCCTGTCTGTTCCATGGCGCCGAAGCGCAACGGCACAGTGATGCCGTGTACCATGACATGGCCGACCTGTTTGGCTACAAATCATCAGAAACATCCTTTCAGTACCGTTGCGGCCTGCAGGGGACACACGACCACGGTGGCTGTTTCAAGGATTTTGCTGCCAGAATAAGGCAGTTTTTTGATGGGGAGCATCCAACGCGAAAAACCTGGTTTACCTATTCAGACGTACTGTCCAGCACCGTATCAGCACGTACTGTTTACACGGGAAACTATGTATTCAACCGGGATGGACTGGCGTATTTCATTCCCTTTGCGACCCTCAAATTGCGCATGGCCGGTCCGACACTCGGCCGTATCCTGGGTGCGGAACTCGACGAAGGTTTTTTGTCTGCCAACCTGCCCATGCTGCACAAGCGTACGGTGGAGGAGACCGGGCAATCTGAATTCCGTCCGGGCATCGTTCACGAGGACAGGTTGGTCGACCTTTCCGGTGAACTGGAGCGTCAGTATTTTGGTGATGTGATGTTGTTCAGTATGGAAAAACTGACCGGAGAGAACTACCCTCAATCAGTACTGGCAGAAAACGACGTTCTCGAATTGTTGCAACAGACAGAACGACACCTCAGAAATAAATATATGGAAAAGCATCGCCAAATACAGCAGAAACTGGAGCGCCTGGAAAAACTGCTGCTGGAACCGTCGAACTGGTGGATGGGTGACGGCAATATGCAAGACGCGGTTGGAGAGATAGAGGCCTTTGTTGCCAATATGAAATACAATTTCGGTAGCGGTGCGCGGGGCATGGGATATATACAATCCCGGGAGCATCGCCAGGAACGCTTGCATCAGATGGCCAAAGCCATACGGAAATACCGGCAGGAACGGAGGGACTGGAAGCAGTTGCTTAAATTGCAATGAATGTCTTTATTCTCAACACCGGCCGTTGTGGCTCCACCACGTTCATCCAGGCTTGCCGGCATATTTCAAATTACAGTGCGGGGCATGAAACCAATATCCACAGGATTGGAGCAGAGCGGCTGCTGTATGCCGACGATCATATCGAGGCCGACAATCGCCTCTCCTGGATGCTGGGTCGTCTGGACAGGCAATATGGTGACTCAGCCTACTATGTGAATCTGCAGCGGGACAGGGACAGCACCGCGCGCAGTTTTGTCAGGCGGATGGACTTCGGTATCATGAAAGCCTATCGCGATGGCATCCTTCTTGGAGGTGAGAAGGATCAGGCAGCATTGGACATAGCACAGGATTACATCGAAACCCTGGAAACCAACATTGCCCTGTTCCTCAGGGACAAGAAAAACAGGATGGATTTCCGCCTCGAACATGCCGGAGAGGATTTTCGGATCTTTTGGGACAGTATCCGGGCTGAGGGTGATCTTGAGTCAGCGCTGCTGGAGTGGCAGACACGCCACAATGCATCGGGTGCCTGATCAGTCGGGTCTGAACTGCAGGATGGAACAGCCTCGTTCGGTTCCGACAAACCGGTGTTGCAGCGTCGGAAAGCGTTGCAGCCACAGGGCGACAATTTCTTTTTCCTCTTCCCTTCCCGCGTCATCGAGAAAGACGGTGCAATCCCGGCTGAGCTGCTGATGCAGCAGCGGTAAAGCCGGATAACGTGAATGATGCTGGATGTAACCGGGCGGTCCATCTATGACCAGGAGATCTACAGCATCTTCTGGAAGGCTGTCCAGTGAGTACCAGTCCCAGTCCAACTGCGTGTCATCGGGTTGCTGCCGTACCAGTGGGGCATGGATCACGCTGGCATAGTCAGCAAGAGAAAAGCTGTGCAGGTTCCTGCGGGTATCTGCTGCAAACTCCGCACCATTTTCCAGACTGACAACCTGACCGCATTGGTTGATCTGACAGCATCTGGCCAATACCAGTGTGCTGAGGCCGCTGCTGCATTCGAGGATTCGCGCAGGTTTGTTTTCCAGACAGTGGTCGATCAGCAATTCGAGAAAATCCGGGGCGGCAGACCAGTGCTCGGTGTAGGGAAGCGCTTGTGCCAGCTGCAGCTTTTTCTGTACTGCACTATAAGGATTTGAAACCAAGGTTGTTTCCTGGGGTGGCGGAAATGCGGTTTATCGTACGAAAGCCGGCTGTCGCTGTTGCCTGACGAAAAAGAAACCGCCGGCCAGAATGCCGGCGGTGTTCTCATTTCAGTTTACTTGGGAACCTGATAAATCGTGCGGGCGGGGGAGACGACACGGCCCTGACGCTTCAGGTAGGCGAGCGTCTGCGGAAGGTTTCCGGTGGCTACGCCTTTCTTTTTCAGCTCCGCTTTCAGGTCGGTAGTGGAGATCTTGCCTGCTTTGGCAATGATGGCAACGACTTTTTCGGTAACACTGGTGCCGGCTTTACGACCTTTCCTGGCAGTCTTCTTGCCGCTCAGGCGGGAAATTTCTGCATCCAGCTTGCGCAGTTCTTTCTTTTGTTTGGCAACAAGTTCACGTCGTTTGGTGCGCAGCGCTATGAGTTTTTCTTTGTTGGCTTCCAGTGATTTCTGCAATTCTTCCTGTTCGCGCTTCTGAGCCAGTTTATACAATTCAGCAGCGGACAATTCAGTTACCTGTTTTTTTCTTGCAGGTGTTTTTTTCTTGGCCATTTCAATCCTCAATACAATGTGTAGTTGTCAAGTCCCGATAGATCATAGATTTTCTTTTTGAATAATTCCGGTTGTTTTTTGTGCCAATCCTTAAGCGCCTGAATGGGCGTGATGTGCCCGATGTTTTTCTGCGGGACATGGT
>NZ_JBHNMF010000141.1:0-7338 GCF_048562965.1 Thiolapillus sp.
GTACCAGCGGTATCTCCAGCCGCCCGGCTGCACGGTAGAGGATCTCCTTGATGACGACCGGGCAGGCGTCAGCATCGACCCAGAGTGTGTGGATAGGCATGTGCGTCCCTGTTTGAATGAAAGAAACAGCAGTATATATCAGCAGCTTCTGATATACTGCCAGCTTCTCGGATGCCTTTCCGGTTGGCGTCCATTGCGGTTCTTCGGAATCGCCAGGAAATTCTTGAGCAATAATCCGCTTTGAAAGAACCCTTATCCAGCCCGAACCGGCTCCCGTCACAGAAGTGTCAGGGAGGGCAAGACTGGAGCAATATTTCCAATGTCATTTGATACCCTCGGCCTGAGAGCCGAACTCCTGCGCGCGATCAGCGATCAGGGATACACAGAACCCACTCCCATCCAGAAGAAAGCGATTCCCGTGATTCTTCAGGGAAAAGATGTGATGGCCGGCGCCCAGACGGGCACCGGTAAAACCGCGGGCTTCACTTTGCCGCTGCTGCAGCGTCTCAGTGAGACGTCCTTGCCCAAGGGCCGGCGCCCGGTGCGGGCACTGGTCATCACGCCCACACGCGAACTCGCTGCCCAGGTTGGCGCCAGCGTGGAAACCTATGGCCGTCATCTGCACCTGCGCTCTGCCGTGGTGTTCGGGGGCGTGAAGATCAATCCCCAGATCGACAAACTGCGCCGCGGTGTTGACGTACTGGTAGCCACGCCTGGCCGCTTGCTCGATCACGTCAGCCAGAAAACCGTGGATCTGTCCAAAGTGGAATTTCTGGTGCTGGACGAAGCCGACCGCATGCTGGACATGGGTTTCATCCATGATATCCGCAAGGTGCTGGCATTGCTGCCGGAAAACGGCAAGCGTCAGAATCTGTTGTTCTCGGCGACCTTTTCCAGGGAGATCAAGAAACTGGCACATCGCCTGCTCAACCAGCCAGAGCTGCTCGAAGTTGCCCAGCGTAACACCACGGCAGACCGTATCGAGCAGGTTGTGCATCCGGTGGACAAGCGTCGCAAGCGCGAACTGCTGAGCCATATGATCGGGTCACGCGACTGGCGCCAGGTGCTGGTGTTCACTCGCACCAAGCATGGTGCCAACCGCCTTGCCCAGCAACTTGAGAAAGACGGTCTGAGCGCTGCGGCCATCCACGGCAACAAGAGTCAGGGTGCGCGCACCAAGGCACTGGCCGGTTTCAAGAACGGTGAAGTGCGGGTGTTGGTCGCAACGGATATTGCTGCCCGTGGGCTGGATATCAGCCAGTTGCCTCACGTGGTGAATTTCGAGCTGCCCAACGTGCCTGAAGACTATGTGCACCGCATCGGCCGCACCGGCCGCGCGGGTAACGAAGGCGAAGCCGTGTCCCTGGTTTGTGTGGACGAGCACAAGTTGCTGAAAGATATCGAGCGCCTGCTGAAAAAGGACATTCCCAGCGTCGTGCTCGAAGGTTACGAGCCTGATCCCAGTATCAAGGCAGAGCCCATACAGAAAGGCAGGAATACCAGAGGGGGAGGTCAGTCCCGAAATCAGGGACAGAACCGTCGCCGTGGATCAGCAAAGAAATCCGCTTCCGCCCGGGGCAAATCTTCTGCCAATGGGAACCAGGGGCCGCGCAAACCGGCGAAAAAGCCCAATGCAGGTGGACAGCAGAACCGCAATCGCACAGGTTCCGGAAGGGGTGGTGAAAGAGCCGTGTTGCTGGGCGGAAGAGGGTAGCAACCAGGATCCCGGCATCTAAATCTTGGCTGGGGTGGTGTATGATCGGAAAAACGCCGTAAATACATCCATGTAGGCTCCGCATCGGCATCCCTGCCTCCGAGGTTTTCCGATCAGACACCGCCCCGCCTTATCAATGACTTAGGAACTTAGATGACGTGGTCCTGGGGTAGCAACAAACCTGCTTGGTTGTTCCGGATATGCGGGGTAGAATGCCCTTGAAAACGTGAAACCACGCATCAATAATTTCAAGTGAGAACAGTACCATGGATCCATTAGAAAGAATCAAAGAGCAGGTGGAGAACAATCCCATCATCATCTACATGAAAGGAACACCCCAGTTTCCCCAGTGTGGCTTTTCCTCCCGTGCCGCCGCGGCATTGCAGGACTGTGGTGAGAAATTTGCCTATGTGAATATCCTGGCGGACCCCGAGATTTTCGAGAATCTGCCCAAATTTGCAGACTGGCCAACCTTCCCGCAGGTGTATGTGGATGGCGAGCTGGTGGGTGGATGCGATATTACCCTGGAGCTTCACGCTAGTGGCGAACTGAAGAAAATGCTTCAGGAAGCCGCAAAGAAATGGCCGCAGGAAGAGGAACAGAACGGCTGACAGCCTCCCCGATATGAAAACGAAAAGGCGGGTTTTCCCGCCTTTTCTATTTTTTCGGCAAGAGAAACTTGAACTACCGTGCCATAAAAAAGGAGGTCCGTCTCAATGCCAGGCTGGCAGGTCCCATCGTGCTTGCGCAGGTGGCACAGGTGGCCATGGGTTTTACGGATACGGTGATGGCGGGGCGCCTCGGCCCTCTCGATCTGGGCGCGATCGCGGTAGGGGTCAATCTGTGGATCCTTCCCTACCTGTTCTGTGTGGGACTGCTGATGGCTATCTCCAGCATGACCTCTCATTATTTCGGTGCGGCACGGTTTGCAGCCATTCGCGACCTCATGGAACAGATGGGGCGGGTGGTGCTGGTGCTTTCCGTGCTGGCCGTGGGCAGCATTTTTCTCATGGCCTGGGGGCTGGTCTTTGTGAAGCTCGACGCGGGTATTGCGGCCGTGGCTGCCAGTTATGTCAGGGCGGTTTCCTTTGGCTTGCCGGCAATTATCGGTTATCTGGCATTGCGCTTTCTCAGCGAAGGCATCGGTTACACCAAGCCCATGATGCTCATACAGCTGGTGGCCCTGCTGGCCAACGTTCTGGCCAACTGGGTATTCATGTTCGGCAAGCTGGGTGTGCCGGCCATGGGCGCCGAGGGGGCTGGCTGGGCGACTGCCCTGGTGATGTGGCTGCAGCTGTTTCTGCTGCTGGGGTATATCCTGCGCCACAAGCGTTACCGGTTCATCTGGATCACTGCTGCTGAACCGCGGGATTGGCGCAAGACCCGGGAAATGCTGCGTGTGGGAGCGCCCATTGCCGTTTCCCTGGTGGCGGAAGTCGGCATGTTTGCCGCAGTGGCCCTGCTCATGGGCAGACTGGGCGTGACAGAAGTGGCTGCCCACCAGGTGGCCCTGAATGTGGCCGCCATGGCATTCATGATTCCTCTGGGTATCAGCTCGGCCACCACCGTGCGGGTAGGGCATGCCATCGGTGAGGGGCGGGCCCGGCTGGTGCGTTTTCGGGGTCTGGTGGGCATCGGCTTTGCGGCCAGCTGCATGACCCTGACCGCCAGTGTGCTGTTCCTTTTTCCCGAGGAGATCGTTTCTGTCTACACGGGGGATGTTGCGGTGCGTGAGCTGGCGGTCAAGCTGTTGCTGATGGCGGCCATCTTCCAGCTGTCGGACGGCATACAGATCAGTGCCAATGGTGCCCTGCGGGGCATGAAGGACACGTTCTACCCGATGATGATAACGCTCGTCGTGTACTGGCTCTGGGGGTTGCCCCTGTCCTGGTACCTGGGGTTTTCGCGGCATATCGGCCCCCAGGGATTGTGGATGGGGCTGGTTGCGGGCCTTACCCTGTCGGCGATCTGGCTGGTATGGCGTTTTCTGCGCCTGACGCATCGCCTGCCAGCAGGGTCAGTTCCTGCCAGCGATTGACCACCGCGCAGAACAGCTCTGCGGTTTTCTGCGTGTCGTACAAAGCGGAATGGGCTTCCTTGCCGTCCCATTCGATGCCCGCAGCTGCCACTGCCTTTGCCAGCACTGTCTGACCGTAGGCCAGTCCTGCCAGTGAAACCGTATCGAAAGTGCTGAAAGGGTGAAAAGGGTTGCGTTTGATGCCGGTCCGTTCCACGGCGGCATTGATGAAGCCCAGGTCGAAGAAGGCATTGTGGCCAACAAGAATGGCGCGCTTGCAGTTATGCATTGTCACTGCCTGGCGTATGGGTTTGAAGACGGCCTCCAGTGCATCTTTTTCCGGCTTGGCGAAGCGAAAGGGGTGGTGGGGGTCGATGCCGGTGAAATCGAGAGCCTTGGGATCCAGGTTGGCACCTTCGAAAGGCTCCACATGGCAGTCAACCGTCATGCCGGGGTGCACAAATCCCTGTTCATCCATGTCGATGACAATTGCAGCAATTTCAAGCAATGCATCGGTTTTAGCGTTGAAACCCGCGGTTTCCACGTCAACCACCACGGGAAGAAAACCGCGGAACCGGCGGTCGATAGTAGGTATGAGTGGATCTTTTTCCATTGTTGAAAGCATAAAGCAAGACTTCGGTTTTGGCGACAACAATACAGGATATGGGATTTTGCTCCCCCTGAAAGCAGGGTTTGCTGCTACAATTTTCGACCCTCTCGCAAATTTCGAGTCCAGATGGATCTGGCCCCAGGAAGACAAATGAAACGACAATCAATTCTGACAACAGGTTCGTTTTACCGCGCAGGGCTGTTGGCCACCGTTCTGCTGGGCAGCGGCTGTGCAAGCTCTGTGGCAGACAACCCGGATCCCTGGGAGCCGTTCAACCGGTCCATGTACAGCTTCAATGAAAAGCTGGATGAATACGTGGCGCGGCCCTTGGCCCGCGGATACCAGACCATCATGCCGGCACCTGTAGACCGGGGCATTACCCGCTTTTTTGCCAACCTGGAAGATGTGCAGATCGGCCTGAACAACCTGTTGCAGGCCAAGTTTGGTGCAGCGCTATCGGATATCGGCCGATTTGGCATAAACAGCACCCTGGGTATTCTTGGATTCCTGGACGTGGCCAGTAACATGGGACTGGAAAAGCACGAGGAAGATTTCGGCCAGACCCTGGGTAAATGGGGGTTCTCCAGCGGTCCCTATCTGGTGTTGCCGGTCATCGGTCCAAGCAGTGCGAGAGACGCCGTGGGTTTTGCCGGAGACTGGGTCGTAAATCCGATCTATACTCAGATAGAGAGTGCAACAATAAGCTGGACTTTGTATGGAATTCGATACGTGGATAGAAGGGCTGATTTGTTGAAGGCGAGCCGTATTCTGCAGTCTGCTGCACTGGATCCTTACAGTTTTGTGCGGGACTCCTATATGCAGCGAAGGGAAAGTCTGGTTGTTGACGGCAAGATGCCACAGGATGAAGACGATGATTTTTTTGTTGAGTAAACCTATGATTTAGCTTTTGATTATTGTAAATATCAATTGACTGTATTAGAAAAAAAGCAAATACTAAAAATAGAAAGTCAAGCGGTACATTTAGTGCTTTCAAAAGGAATCACTGATTGAGAAAACATTGATTTCATGACTTGACCAGCGGTTCCCGAAACGGAAGCTTTGCCGGAATTCTCATGATGATTCGCAAGCTTCCAGAACTGTGTTTCATTCAATTGGAGAGATGATCATGAAAAAACTTATCAAAGTTGCTGCGATTGCCGCGCTGGTAGCCGCTTCCGCTTCTGCTTCCGCCTGGTGGGGTGGTCCGTGGGGAGATCGCGGCTGGCACAACAACGCTTGGGACGATGCATGGGATGGCTGGGGTGACGGTTCCGGTGATTTCAGCTTTGGATTCAGCGGTAACGCCCGTGGTTCCGGTTATGGACGTGGTTACGGTTATAACCGTTACTATGATTACTATGGCCCCTATGGCTATCCTCCCTACGGTTATGCGCCCTATGGATATGCAACCTATGGTGCACCTCCGGTAGCGCCTGCTGCACCGGCTCAGCCACAGGCACCGGCACAACCGGCGAAGTAAGCCAAGCATATGTATGAAAAAAGGGGGGGCAGCGAAAGTTGCGCCCCTTTTTTTACTGTTGTCGGGCAGGGTATTGTCCGGTTGCGAAATGTCAATGCAAGATATTGTTTTTTAGCGTAAAAAAGAAAAAATAATAACAACAATCAAGCCTGCGGTAAGTTCTGCCTGAAGAGTTGCATTTTTCCGGGTCGGGCAAGGCAAAAGCTATTTGTCTTCAACCTTGTATTCCAGGCGAGTGTGATGGATGCGTTTGCAATATCTGGTGTACTCAACCGTATGCCTATCTTTGAGAACCTTGAGCCGGATCTGCTGTATATGCTTTCCAAGGGTTCCAGGGAGATTGTGGCAGGTAAGGGAGAGCGCCTGTTCCAGAAAGGCGATACAGCACAGGGCTTTTATTTTGTTCTGGATGGCAAGATCAAGCTGGCTTTCATTTCTTCCCGCGGTACGGAAAAGGTCGTCGAGATTGTGCATCGCCATCAGAGTTTTGGTGAATCCGTGGTGCTTGCTGACAGTGTCTGGCCCTATTATTCTCAAGCGTTGCTGGACAGCCGTCTGTTGCATGTTTCTTCCACCGCTTTCCACAAAGTGGTGAGTGCCGACCGCAATGCAGCGGATCTCATGCTGGGGAATATGGCAAAACGCCTGTGCACCATGTTTGCCGATATGGAAGCATTTTGCCTGCTTACGTCCAGAGAGCGGGTTGTCGGATACCTGCTGCGGGAGATCGAGCACAAGCGCCAGATCGGTGATTCGGATCTGTCCGTGGAGCTCCCTGATACCAAGGCCAATACCGCCTCCCTGCTGAATCTCACACCGGAAACCTTTTCCCGCGTCATTCATGCGCTGGAGCGGGAGCAGGCGATCTCTGTTTCCCGGCGCATGGTCACCGTGCTGGATCTGGAGAAATTGCAGCGGGGAGGAGGCTGTTGAGTAGTTCAGGCAGACAAGCGCAGTGCCGCTGCTGGTAATTGCAGCGTGATTGACTGGCGGCTCATCTCCTGAAGTGCGTTAAACGTGGTCAATCGGCATAGCGGGTTGTCTTCATGCCATTTGTCAGGGTGCCACCTCTTTCAGTTCATAGTCGATCCTGCATCCATAAAACTTAATATTTGAGTACCGAGAAAAATTCTCTCCAGAAGTGTTTTCTGTTAGGGCAAGTTCCATTTCCAGCAAATACATAAAATGCCGGTTGTCTATAGGGTCTCCTTGCCCGAACACACTGATATCTGCATTTTGAATAATATTGGGATTGTTTCCGGATGTTGTGGCGGAAATGGATCCGAGTGTGGTGCGATTGCTCGCAAGAAAGCCCCGGGAAGTGAGAGAGGCAGTTATAGATTGAATATCTTCTATCTCAGAGTTATCGCTGTAATAACAGGTTAGCCGGGAAATATTTGCTCCTTGCGGAAGATGGATGCCTGTTATCAAATGAGAATATTCGCCATAAGCATAAGGTGTAATTGAACCCGAATAATAATTGTATTCGAAACGCTCTGAACCATCATATTTTCGAT
>NZ_JBHNMF010000142.1:0-7328 GCF_048562965.1 Thiolapillus sp.
TTCCGGAACTTGAAGGTGATTCTTTCAGTCAGGCCCGGGCTGAACCTGAAGTCCCATGCTGAAACAAAACCAACAGCCTGTTCGCTGCTATGGGGCAACTTTAAAATAGAGTAAAATAGTCGGATATTGATGGCCAGGCGGTACTGAACCATGTTTGAACGACTGCGTGAAGATATTCAATCTGTTTTTGACCGGGATCCGGCGGCGCGAAACACTTTCGAGGTGCTTACGACTTACCCGGGTCTGCATGCGGTGATAGTGCATCGTATGGCGCATGGTTTGTGGAAGCGCAACTTCAAATGGCTGGGGCGGGCTGTTTCCAATACTGCCCGCTGGCTTACCGGGATTGAAATACATCCCGGTGCTACGATCGGGCGGCGTTTTTTCATCGATCACGGCATGGGTGTGGTGATCGGCGAGACAGCCGTTATCGGCAATGACTGCACCCTTTATCATGGTGTGACCCTTGGCGGAACCAGCTGGGAGAAGGGCAAGCGTCATCCCACCCTGGGCAATGATGTGGTGGTGGGTGCGGGCGCCAAGGTG
Organism: Thiolapillus sp.; assembly: GCF_048562965.1. NCBI lineage: Bacteria > Pseudomonadati > Pseudomonadota > Gammaproteobacteria > Chromatiales > Sedimenticolaceae > Thiolapillus > Thiolapillus sp. Next base: position 547 of record NZ_JBHNMF010000142.1, read on the forward strand.
CTGGGGCCTATAGAGATCGGTGATGGCGCCAGGATCGGCTCCAACGCTGTCGTGGTCAAGCCGGTGCCTGCCAATGGCACGGTAGTCGGGATACCCGGTCGTCTGGTGGAGCGGCGTACCAAGCGGGATACGGCACACCGCGAAAAACTGGCCCGCAAAATGGGTTTCGACGCCTATGGCGCGACAGAGGATGCGCCGGACCCGGTGGCCAATGCCATCAATTGCATGCTCGATCATGTGCATGTGCTGGAATCCAAAATGTCCCGTATGTGTGAAGTGCTGAAGAGCATGGGCTACACGGAAGAAGACGTGGATCTGCCGGAGCTGGCTTCCTGCGAGATCGTCGTCTCCACGGCGGATGAGCTCAGCCGTCTCAGCGGTGGGGATGATGACACGGTCAAATCTGACGAATCCGCTGACCAATAGAAAGTACCGGAGCACGAATTTCAGATTTTGCTAATACTTGACTAAAATAGTCGGTAATGTATAGTTGCGCCCAGATATTGAAACCGGGAATCGACGCGTGAGACTGACCACAAAAGGACGATATGCGGTAACCGCAATGCTGGACCTGGCCCTGCATGCGGAAGACGGCCCTGTAAGCTTGGCGGATATTGCAGAGCGGCAGGATATTTCCCTGTCTTACCTGGAGCAGCTCTTCGCCCGTCTGCGCAAACGCGAACTGGTGAGCAGCACCCGTGGGCCGGGCGGCGGTTATCGCCTGGGGCTGGAGCCCCGGCGTATCGACGTGGCAGGCGTAATCACCGCAGTGGACGAGCGCCTGGATTCCACCGCCTGTGGCGGCCAGGGCAACTGCCATGGCGACAAGCGCTGCCTGACCCACGAGCTCTGGCAGGATCTGAGTGACAGCATCTATGACTACCTGAGCAGCATCAGCCTGCAGGATCTGCTGGACAAGCAACTGGCCAAAAAGAAAAGCGCAAACAAGCCACAGGATTTGAACCTGTCGATCGCAACACATTCGTGAAGCCTGCGGGCGAAAGCAATTCTGGAGCAGTGAATGAAACTCCCTATTTATCTTGATTATTCTGCGACGACCCCGGTAGACGAGCGGGTGGCGGAGAAGATGTGTCACTGTCTGACACTGGACGGCGTTTTCGGCAATCCGGCGTCGCGCAGCCATCCTTTCGGCTGGGAGGCGGAGAAGCTTGCCGATGAGGCAAGGCGGAACGTGGCGGCGCTGATCAATGCTGACCCGCGGGAAATCGTGTGGACTTCCGGAGCTACCGAATCCGACAACCTGGCCATCAAAGGGGCTGCCCATTTCTATCACAAGCGCGGCAAGCATATCATCACTGTGAAGACTGAGCATAAAGCGGTGCTGGATACCTGCCGGCAGCTCGAAAGGGAAGGCTACGAAGTCACTTATCTGGATGTGGAATCCAACGGCCTGCTGGACCTGGACAAGTTCCGTGAAGCGCTTCGTGATGACACCATTCTGGCTTCGGTGATGCACGTAAACAACGAGATCGGTGTGATTCAGGACATCGCTGCAATTGGTGAAATATGTCGTGAAAATAAGATTGTATTTCATGTAGATGCAGCGCAAAGCGCAGGTAAAGTCGAGATAGATATGCAGTCGCTGCCGGTAGATCTGATGAGCTTTTCCGCGCACAAGATCTACGGTCCCAAGGGCATGGGCGCCCTCTATGTGCGTCGCAAGCCACGGGTGCGGCTGGAAGCCCAGATGCATGGTGGCGGACACGAGCGCGGCCTGCGTTCGGGCACGCTGGCCACCCACCAGATCGTGGGCATGGGCGAGGCCTTCCGTATCGCCAAAGAGGAAATGGCCGATGAGAACGCCCGTTTGCTGGCCCTGCGCAACCGTCTCTGGCGCGGGCTCAAGGATATGGAAGAGGTCTACGTGAACGGTGATCTGGAGCAGCGCATCGCCGGTAATCTGAACGTCAGCTTCAATTTCGTCGAAGGCGAGAGCCTGATGATGGCGCTCAAGGACATGGCCGTCTCTTCCGGCTCGGCCTGTACCTCCGCCAGCCTGGAGCCCAGCTATGTGCTGCGCGCCATCGGCAGGCCGGACGAGCTGGCTCACAGCTCCTTGAGATTTACCCTCGGCCGCTATACGACCGAGGAGGAAATAGATTTTGTTATCAGTAAGTTGCGCGAACAAGTTCAACGGTTGCGCGATCTTTCGCCCCTGTGGGATATGTACAAGGCCGGTATCGATCTCAACTCGGTACAATGGGCAGCGCATTAAGAGGAAAAGCTTATGGCATACAGCGACAAGGTTATCGATCATTATGGAAATCCCCGCAACGTCGGCCAGATGGACGACGCTTCCAAGAATGTGGGTACCGGCATGGTGGGTGCACCCGCCTGTGGTGACGTCATGCGGTTGCAGATCGAGGTGGGCGACGATGGCGTGATCAAGGATGCCAAGTTCAAGACCTATGGCTGCGGCAGCGCCATTGCTTCCAGCTCCCTGCTCACCGAATGGGTGAAGGGCAAGACCCTGGAAGAGGCGCAGCAGATCAAGAACACGGATATCGCCGAGGAACTGGCCCTGCCGCCGGTGAAGGTGCATTGCTCCGTGCTGGCGGAAGACGCCATCAAGGCTGCTATCGAAGATTTCACCGCCAAGCAGGACTGAGCGAAATGGGCATTTCCCTGACAGAAACAGCTGCAGAACGCGTACGCGCCTTTCTTGAAAACCGCGGCAAGGGCGTGGGAGTGCGCCTGGCGGTGAAGACTTCCGGCTGCTCTGGTATGGCCTATGTCATCGAATTCGTGGATGAGCTGGATGAGGAAAACGACGTGGTATTCGAGGATCACGGCGTCAAGCTCATCGTGGACAGGAAGAGCCTGCTGTATCTGGACGGCACTGAAGTGGACTATGGCAAGGAAGGGCTGAACGAAGGATTCAGGTTCAATAACCCCAACGCCAAGGCCTCCTGTGGTTGTGGCGAAAGCTTTACCGTCTAGTTCCATCTTTTTCCGGGGCAACCATGTTCGATCTCGCAAAAAACTATTTTGAACTGTTTGGCCTGCCCGTGGGATTCATCATCGATGGCGCCGAGCTGGTCGGGCGCTACCGGGAGCTGCAGCGGGTAGTACATCCCGATCGCTACGCCAATGCGACCGAGCAGGAACAGCGCCTGTCACTGCAGCAGACAACGCGCATCAACGAGGCTTTCGAAACCCTGAAGAACCCCGTGACTAGGGCGCAGTATCTGCTGTCCCTGCACGGCATCGATATGCAGGCGGAAAAGGAGACCACCCGCGATACCGCGTTTCTCATGGAGCAGCTGCAGTTGCGGGAGGAACTGGAAAACGCCCGTTACGCCGAGCATCCGGAAGACGTGCTCGATGAACTCATGGGGCGCATCAGTGCCATGATCCGGACGCTGGTTGCGCAGATGGCGATCAAATTCGAAGATCCCAGTCCCCCCAACCTGGAAGCGGCGAGGGAAACGGTGCGCAAGATGCAGTTTCTCAACAAGCTGCTTTCCGAAGCCGAATCCCTGGAAGCCGAACTCGAGGACATGTACTGATGGCGCTGTTGCAGATCGCAGAACCCGGACATGCAGCGGCTCCCCATGAGCACAGGCTGGCAGCCGGCATCGACCTGGGTACGACCAACTCGCTGGTGGCGGCAGTGCGCAGCGGCCAGGCGGAAATCCTGCCCGATGACCAGGGCAGGGCTCTTCTGCCCTCGGTGGTGCATTACACGGCCGATGGCGCAGAGGTGGGCTACGATGCGCGTGAGCAGGCAACAGATGATCCTCTGAACACCATCGCCTCGGCCAAGCGTCTTATTGGCCGTCCCGTGGCCGATATCAAATCCCTGGGCGAAGGGCTGCCCTATGAGTTCGTCCGGCAGGACAGCAGTGTGCCCCGCATTCACACCGTGTCGGGTGATGTCAGTCCCATCGAAGTGTCGGCAGAAATCCTCAAGGTGCTCGCCAGACGGGCGAAAGACACGCTGGGCGGGGAACTCAGCGGTGTGGTCATCACCGTGCCGGCCTATTTTGACGATGCCCAGCGCCAGGCCACCAAGGATGCGGCGCGGCTGGCCGGACTCCATGTTTTCCGCCTGCTCAACGAGCCGACAGCAGCAGCGGTGGCCTACGGGCTGGATCGAGGTGCCGATGGTGTACACGCCATTTTCGATCTGGGCGGTGGCACTTTCGATATTTCCATCCTGCGTCTCAACAAAGGCGTGTTCGAGGTTATGTCCACCGGCGGCGATTCCGCTCTAGGTGGTGATGACTTCGACCAGGTCATCGCTGAATGGATCATGGATCAGGCCGGTATTGCCGATGATGCCAATCACAAGGTATTGCGCCAGCTGATGCTGGATGCGCGCAACGCCAAGGAAGCACTGAGTGATGCAGAAAGCGTCGCCCTCGATATCGCGCTTCCCGGAGGTGACCGCTGGCAGGGGTCCCTGGACAGGGAGACCTTCAACAGCCTGGTCGATCCCCTGATCCGCAAGACCATCAGTGCCTGCCGGCGTGCCCTGCGGGATGCCGGCGTGGATGCCGAAGAAGTCAAGGAAGTGGTCATGGTGGGAGGGTCCACACGCATGCCCAGGGTGAGGGAGAAAGTCAGTGATTTTTTCCGCCGTCCTGTGCTGGTGGATATCGATCCCGACCAGGTTGTCGCCTTGGGCGCTGCCATTCAGGCCGATGTGCTGGCAGGCAACAAGCCGGATGAAGAAATTCTGCTGCTCGACGTTACACCGCTCTCCCTGGGGCTGGAGACCATGGGCGGTCTTGTGGAAAAGGTTATTCCCCGCAATACAACCATTCCTGTGGCCCGCGCCCAGGAGTTCACCACATTCAAGGATGGACAGACCGCCATGGCGGTACATGTGGTGCAGGGTGAGCGTGAGATGGTGGATCACTGCCGGTCACTGGCGCGCTTCGAGCTGCGCGGTATTCCCCCCATGGTGGCCGGTGCTGCCCGCATACGCGTCACGTTCAGCGTGGATGCCGACGGTCTCCTCAACGTGGAGGCGGAAGAGCTCAGTCAGGGTGTGAAAGCCAGTGTTACGGTCAAGCCCTCCTATGGCCTGAGTGATGAAGAGATCACCGGCATGTTGCAGGCTTCCTTTGAACATGCGGAAGAGGATCTCGAAGAACGCAAGCTGGCCGAGGCCAGGGTGGAAGGTCTGCGCGTCGTGGAAGCCCTGCAGTCTGCGCTGGCCAAAGACGGCGAGGAGTTGCTGAATACCCGGGAGAGGGAACAGATCGATGCCGCGCTGCAACAACTGATGCAAGCCATCGATGCACAAGATGCCGCCGCCATCGACCGGCAGGCAAAGCATGTGGAAAAAGTGTGCGAGTTCTACGTGGAGCGGCGCATGAATACCGGTATTCAGGAAGCCATGGCCGGTCACAATATCAACGAATTCGAATAAGCAGGACTGAGATTCAATGCCCCAGATCATCTTTCTTCCCAACGAGGAAATCTGCCCCGAAGGTGCAGTCATCGAAGCCAAGCCCGGTACCACGATCTGTGACGCTGCGCTGGAGCACGGTATCGAGATCGAGCATGCCTGCGAGAAATCCTGTGCCTGCACCACCTGTCACGTGATCGTGCGCGAGGGCTTCGACTCCCTTGACGAAGCCAGTGAGACGGAAGAGGATTTGCTGGACAAGGCCTGGGGACTGGAGCCGGAATCCCGTCTCAGCTGCCAAGCCGAAGTGGGGGATGAGGACCTAGTGGTCGAAATCCCCAAGTACACCATCAACCAGGTATCGGAGAATCACTGATGGGACTGCGCTGGACAGACGTGCTGGATATCGCTATCGAACTGGATGAAACCCATCCTGAGGTAGACCCGCTGACGGTCAATTTCGTGGATCTGCGCAACTGGGTCATCGCCCTTGATGACTTCGACGACGATCCCGGCAAGAGCGGCGAGAAAGTGCTCGAAGCCATTCAGATGCACTGGATCGAAGAAAAGGAATAGGCGCCCTGAGCCTTGCCGGATCATACAGACATGCTTGAACTGGCTCAGCTTTTTCTCCATGACGTCATCGCGCTGGTGACCATTCTCAATCCCATCGCGGCCGCAAGCATCATGGTGTCGCTGATCAATCCGACAGACTTGCCCTATGTCAAAAAGACAGCGCGGGCCGCTTCCATTACGGTTTTTGTCGCTTCAGTGGTCACCCTGGTCGGTGGCGGCTTCATCTTCCATGTTTTCGGCATCAATGTCCTTTCCATCAAGGTCATCGGGGCGTGGTTCTGATCATGCTGGCGATGAACATGATCAATGGCCGGGTGGCCAGCACCAGGCACAGCAGTGCGGAGAATCAGGAAGCTCAGGAGAAGGAGGATATTTCTGTCATCCCTCTGGCGATTCCCATACTGTTTGGTCCGGGCGTGATTGCCACGCTGGTGGTGCTGAACAATCGCAGTGTTGATCTGCTGGAAAAGGGTATCCTCTACGGTGCGGTTCTCGTCTCGACCATCGCCGTGTTTTTTACACTGCGTTACGCAGTGACCATCAACCGCTTTCTAGGAGAGACCGGAACCCGTATCCTGACCCGTCTCATGGGACTGGTGGTTGGCGCCATCGCCGCGCAATTCCTGGTGGAGGGTGTAAAGGGTTTGTGGCTGGCGGCAGCCTGATACTGAGCCTGAGTGGTTTTTTCAATGCCTCCGGTGTTTGTTTGTGCAGTGGCCGGTATCCTGGGGCAAGCTGGCGTATGAATGTTTCCCGTACAACCGTTGTGCGGGTGACCCTTTTTCATCCGCTGCCAGCCATGGAGAGCGAAGCGAAGGCTGGTAGA
>NZ_JBHNMF010000143.1:0-7314 GCF_048562965.1 Thiolapillus sp.
AACTAAACAGGAGCAACAAAATGGCTGACCAAACAGGCACCAGCGTACCCCAGGTGGTATTCAAGACCCGCCAGAACAACGAATTCGTGGATGTGCGCAGCGAAGACATCTTCAGCGGAAAAACCGTGGTGGTGTTCTCCCTGCCGGGAGCCTTCACCCCGACCTGCTCTTCCACTCACCTGCCGCGCTACAACGAGCTGGCAGACACTTTCCGGGAAAACGGCGTGGACGAGATCGTCTGCATCTCCGTAAACGACGCTTTTTTCATGGATGCCTGGAAGAAGGACCAGGAAGCACAAAACATCAGGCTGATACCCGATGGCAACGGTGAGTTCACCGCGGGCATGGGCATGCTGGTGGACAAAACCGATCTTGGTTTTGGTATGCGCAGCTGGCGCTATTCCATGCTGGTGAAGGACGGCATCATCGAAAAGATGTTCATCGAACCCAATGTACCCGGTGACCCCTTCGAGGTAACCGACGCCGACACCATGCTGGATTACATCAACCCGAACGCGGTCAAGCCCAGGGCCGTCAGCATCATCACCAAGCCCGGTTGTCCCTTCTGCGCCCAGGCCAAGGAAATGCTGGACAGACAGGGCATGGACTACGAGGAAGTCGTCCTTGGCCGCGATGCCGGCCTGCGCTCACTTCGCGCCATCAGCGGCAGCGAAACCGTACCCCAGGTATTCATCGAAGGCGAGTACATCGGTGGCTCGGAACAGCTGGAAGCCTGGCTGGCAGCGTCGGTGTGGAACTGGCCGGTGTGCTCCAGGCGCTCGGCTCACAGGTATCCCTGATCGCCCTGGAAGACCGCGTACTGGAGCAGTTCGACCCCATGATCAGCCGGGTGCTCATGAGAGAAATGGAAAAGCAGTCCATCGACCTGCACATGGGTTTTGAAGTCAATGAGCTCTCACAGGATGCACCGGGCATTAGCGTGCATGGCAGCGGCGGGCAACACCTGTCCGGTTACGACAGCGTGATCTGGGCCGTCGGCCGGTCGCCCAACACGCGCAACCTCAACCTGGAAGCGGCAGGCGTCGCGGTTCATCCCAACGGGACCATATCCACGGATGACCTTCAGAACACCAACGTACCAGGCATCTATGCCATCGGTGATATCACCGGGCGGGTCGCGCTCACGCCCGTTGCCATTGCCGCAGGTCGCAAGCTCGCCGCCCGCCTGTTCGGCGGCCAGGCAGACAGCCGGGTGGACTACAGCAATATCCCCAGCGTGGTGTTTGCCCATCCGCCGGTGGCCACCGTGGGGCTCACCGAAACGGAAGCCCGCGAACGCCACAACGCGGTTACTGTTTACCAGACCGAGTTCACCCCCATGCGCCATGCCCTTGCGGAACAGGGTGTGAAAACAGCCATGAAGCTGGTCTGCGCCGGTGAAGACGAGCGCGTGGTGGGTATTCACCTGATCGGTGACAATGTGGACGAGATGCTGCAGGGCTTTGCGGTGGCGGTGAAGATGGGCGCCACCAAGGCGGATTTCGATGAAACCATGGCCATACACCCGGTGAGTGCAGAGGAGCTGGTGACCATGAAGACGCCGGAACCGGCACGCCCGGCCACGACGGACAACAGGGTGGAATGGCGCAAGGCCGGCTGAAGAAAGCCTGTCCTGTCAGGATTCCGCCACGGCGTCGGGCAGATCCGGCAGCAGCGGATCATCACCGTTGTTGAGGTTCATGTTGGCCTGCCGGATATGTGCCGGCAGCACTACCGGGGCAGTGCCGGGCTGTTCCAGTACGGCTTCGCGGTACACCCGGGCGGCCGCTTCCTGCTCTCCCAGGGCATCGAGCAGCCGCCCCAGTTCCCGCCGGGCAGCCAGACCCGCGCCGTGGGCGATGGCCGCTTCCAGGTAGCTGCGCGCCTTGCCCCACAGGCCGGCGCGCAGGCTCAGACGGCCGAGGGTCAGCAGCAGTACCGGGTCCAGCTCATGGACCGCCAGCCAGCCCTCGGCACGGGTGAGCGCCGCCGAAGGCTCTGTCAGGTCCAGCAGGCCATACAGGGCAACCAGGTCATCATGCCAATGCTTCTTCAGGGCGGCCCGCAGCAGCTGTTCAGCCTCCTCATCACGCTGACGCTCATGCAGCAGACGGGTGTAATCGCCCAGGATGCGCGGCTCCTGGTGCAGGCTTCGCGGGATCTTCTGCCAGACACTGTCCAGGCGGCTGACTTCCATTGCCCGGGCCGCTTCCTGCAGGAGCGCGCGGTATACCTGCACTTCCAGCTCGTCCAGCTGTTCCGGGTTACGGGTGCGGTCCTTCTTCAGCTCCGGCAGCAGCTTGCGCAGCTGCTCCCAGTCACCGACCTGCTGGTACAAGCTTGCCAGCAGGCGCAGCACATAGGCATGTCTGGGCGCCAACTCACGCAGATGCTTGAGGGTGGCCAGGGCCTGTTCGAACTGCTGATGGGCGATCTGCAGTTCCGCCTGGGTGAGGCCCACGGCCACGTCCGCCGTGGGCATATGCTGGTGCGCCAGACGGATATAGGCATCACGGCGGTCGTCCGAGCCCTGGCGCTGAGCCGCCTGTGCGGCAGAAAGGTAGTTGATGAGGGGCGTATCGGAAAATACCGCATGGCGCGTGAGCAGCTTTTCCGCCTGTTGCCAGTGGCCTTCGGCCAGCTCCACCAGTCCCTGGGTCAGTGCATGCCTCGCCCGGCGCTGGCGCAGGCGCCGCCGCCAGGTGGACAGGCCGCCCGGCAGGTGAATCAACCCGAACAGGAAATGCAGCAGATAATAGAGCAGCCCGGCCGCAACCGTGGCAAGCAGCACCAGCATGGCCAGGCTGAGCTCCACAGACCAGTTGCCCCAGGCCAGAAAGGCATAGCCGCTGTCCTTTTCGATCACCCAGGCCGCCAGCCCGCCCAGCACCAGAAACAGACAGACCTGCAGCAACAGCTTCACTGTGCCACCTCCCGGGTCTTGCGGGTCTGCTGCAGGGCCCGCCGGGTCTGCAGCGCCTTCAGCGACTCGGACAGGTCCGGCAGTTGGGGCTTGAGCTTCACCGCCATCAGCGCCTGGATAGCGGCGCTGGCCTGCTGACCCGTCCGGTCATCCAGGTGGAAATAACGTTTCAGCCACTCATTGAGGCGTTGCAGGCTTTCCCTGTACAGGCTGTCATCCCCCTGCACCAGGGCCAGCCGCGCCGTTTCCAGCATGAGGCAGGCATTCTGCACCAGCAGTACTTCCTGGCCGCTGGTGAGCAGGGTTTCCACCGGCCGGTCGTGATGGCGGATGCGCACGCTGTTCTGCAGCCCGCGCCACAGGTCTTTCCCGAGCCTGCGAACCGTGCCTTCCGGCTCTGGGGTCTGGGCCGAAGCACCCGCCTTCCGTTCGGCAGGGGCTTCTGCCGCCATCAGCCGGCGCAGCCGGGCAAAGGACGCCTTGAGCGCATCCATCTGCCGCAGCAGGGCCGGCACATCCGGCAACTGCAATCGCCGCAGGTTGTCCATGTCCCGCCGGAGCTGTTCCCTGACGACCTGCCAGCGGGCATCGCCGGTTTCCTCCAGGCGCTGATCCGCCTGCTGCAGTGCCGCCAGGGCGGTGCCTGTATCCCGGGCCAGTTGCAGGCGCTGCACGGCGAGCTGCAACAGGTATTCGGCTTCGGCCACCAGCCAGCGTTCATCGGGATTGCCCAGCCGTTTGCGCAGGTCGGCAAGGTGGCCCGCAGTTTCCCGCTGCTGCATGCGGTTGCGCTCCGCCGTCAGCAGGTCGGCCTGCCTGCGAAGTGCTTCCTGCTGCTGAGCGAGGGATGCTGCCTGTTCGCCGCTGTCACCGGACTGCCGGGCCAGCAGCGCCTGTTGCTTTTCCAGGGCCTGCTGCGCCTGCCGGATATTCTGCTGCAGTTCCTGCTGCACGCGGGCGGTGGACTGGATGCGCGCGGCCAATCGTTGCAGATCCTGCTGCAGGTTCTGCCAGTAGTGGTAACCCAGTGCGATGGCCGCCGCGGTGACCAGCAATGCCAGCAGGGCGAGCACGGAGGGCAGGCGGCTGGGGCGCGGCAGAGGGACCTCGTCCGCGTTCATGTCGATGACAACGGTCTGGTGTTCAGGCTTCTGTTTCATGATGCTTTCGGTTCAGGCTGTCCACGGTCTTGGCCACCACCATGTCGGAGGTGACGTTGAGGGAGGTGCGCGCCATGTCGAGGATACGGTCCACCACCACGATGAGGGCCATGTATTCGATGGGGAGATTGGCCTGGTTGAGGATCACCACCATCATCACCAGGGAGGCACTGGGCAGGGCCGCCACGCCCACGCTCAGGGTCACCACGGTAAAGCCCAGCAACAGCTGGTCTCCCATGCTCATGTCGACACCCGCCAGGTTGGCGATATAGAGCACGGCAACAGTGAGATAGGCCGCCGTGCCATCCATGGATACCGTTGCGCCCAGGGGCAGCACAAAACTGGCGGTTTCCTGCTTCACGCCGCCCTTCTCCACGGCAACGCGCATGCTCACGGGCAGGGTGGCGGCACTGGACGCGGTGGAAAAGGCCATCAGGGGCACTTCCTTGATACGGTTCAGGTATTTCCAGGGGTTGATGCGCGCAAACAGGGCCATCACCGCGGGCAGGGTCACCAGGCCATGCACCAGCAGCACCCCCAGCACCAGCAGGATGTATTTCCACAGGTCGATGATGGTCTGCACTCCCTGGTCCGCCACCACGTAACTGATAAGGCTGAACACGCCCAGGGGCGTGAACAGGATCACCCAGCGGGCCAGCTTGAGCATGGCTTCGCTGATAGCGGTGAACACGTCCAGCATGGCGCTGTGGTGCTGTTCTTCCAGGTACAGGCTGGCGATGCCGAACAGGATGGCAAACACGATGACCTGCATCATGGAGCCCGTGGCCAGGGCATTGAAAATATTGGTAGGGATGAAACTGAGCAGCATGGCGCTCAGCGAAAAAGGCGCCACGCCCTTCGCGCGGTCGTAGCTCAGGCCTTCTGCAGAGACCGCATCACCAATGGGAAAGATATTCATGGCCACGATGGCCAGCAGCACCGCCAGTGCCGTGGTCAGCACGTAGAGGCCGATGGTCTTGAGACCAATGCGCCGCAGCTGCTCCAGGCCGCCCAGTCCGGAAATGGCCACGTAGATGGAAGCGAACACCAAGGGCACCACCAGCATCTTGAGGAAGGCCACGAAGGCCTTGCCCAGCGCTTTCTGCGCCAGGGCCCATTCGGGCAGGAACATGCCGAACAGCACACCCAGTATGATGCCGACCACCACCAGGCGGTTGGTGGCCTGCTCACTGGTCAGGTAACGCCAGAAGGGGCTCATGAAAGTTCTTCCCGGATTTCACACAGAGCGTGGAGAATACCACGATCTCCCGCCATATCCGTCACCCAGACTTTGCGGCAACCCAGTTCGAAGGCATGTCCGGCAGTACGCTCACTGAGCACTACCAGGGGCGTTTCCCGCAGCAGCTCCCTGCCTTTCTCACCCAGCATCTGCAGGAGGTTGTCGAGTATTTCCGAGCTAGTCACTGTCACTGCATCCACCAGCTGCGTCCAGCCATGCACCAGGTTGTCTGCGCTGCGCTCGGGAATATGCCGCTCATAGACCTCCGCATAGACGACCGTTGCACCGCGCTTTTCCAGTTCCTGCTTCAACAGCTCACGACCGCCATTGCCACGCACGATGATCACATGCCTGCCCTGCATATCTTGCAGTGCATCGAGGCCCAGCAGGCCTTCGCTGTCGAAACGCTGTTCCGGAATCAGGGTGGCGGGCAGACCGTATTCTTCCAGGGCAGCAGCCGTCGCCCTGCCAATGGCGGCGATCTGCAGGTCCAGGGGCAGCGCTTCCGGAAGCAAAGGGAAAGCGTGCACCACGGCATTCACGCTGACGAAGACGAGCAGCGTATCCGGCGCGATTGCACCGAAGAGCTGGCGGGCTGCTTCGGGCTTGTCGGTCGGCAGGATTTCCATGGCCGGGAAACGCAGGGGACGGCCGTGGGCCGCCTCGATCATCCCGCACAGCTTTTCGGCCTGATCCGCAGGACGGGTGACCAGCACGCTCAATCCGCGCAGATGGCAGCTCATGTGTTCTGATAGAGCTCCCTGAGAATTTCCGCCGCACCGTCATCCAGCAGCCGTTCGGCCAGGGTCGTTCCCAGGCGCTCAGCCGCTTCCACCGGGCCGCGGATCTCGTCGCGAATGATGCGTGTGCCGTCCACGCTGCCCACCAGACCACGCAGCCACAGCTGCTCACCTTCCAGGATGGCATGACCGGCAATGGGCACCTGGCAACCCCCTTCCAGGCGGTTGTTCATGGCGCGTTCGGCCCGCACGCAGCTGGCGGTTCCGGCATGGTGCAGGGGAGCGATGAGACTGTTCACGCGCTCATCGTCGGCACGGCATTCGATACCCACCGCGCCCTGACCGATGGCAGGCAGGCTCTGTTCGGGTTCGATGAAAGCACGGATGCGGTCACCGAATTCCAGGCGGATGAGTCCGGCCGCGGCGAGGATGATGGCATCGTATTCGCCCTCGTCCAGCTTGCGCAGCCGGGTGTTCACGTTACCGCGCAGGGGCAGCAGTTCCAGGTCCGGCCGGCTGGCCATGATCTGGCTCTGGCGCCGCAGGCTGGAGGTACCCACCTTCGCACCCTGAGGCAGCTCGTCCAGGCTGGCGAAGCGGTTGGAAACGAAAGCATCGCGCGGGTCCTCGCGTTCCATGATCACCGGCAGGTGCAGGCCTTCCGGCAGCTCTACCGGCACATCCTTCATGGAATGCACGGCGATGTCGGCGCTGCCTTCAAGCATGCCCTGCTCCAGTTCCTTGACGAACAGGCCCTTGCCGCCGATCTTTGCCAGGGGCGTGTCCAGGATCTTGTCGCCCTGGGTGCTCATGCCCAGCAGTTCCACCTGTATGCCGGGATGAGCTGCTTTCAGGGCAGCGGCGACATGTTCCGCCTGCCACATGGCGAGAGGGGATTTTCGGGTGGCAATGCGGATGATATCAGGACTCATGAAGGTAATTTCGCGGTTGAAGAATCGGTGCCACAGTATGCCAAAAAACGCCCGGTCAATACAGGCGCCATCTCTTCTCCGAGCCCGCCATGTCATACGCGCTCGAATGCACCGGGCATACCCTGAGTGGATAAGCAGGAAAAAGGGCATGGAACGATTCGGGAGAAACATCAGTCTGAAGAAAACGAAACCCGGGTAAACGACAGGGAGCGCGCAACACTGATTTGTTGATGTATATCTCAAAACTAGAGTTTAGAGTTTCAGAGGAGAAAAACCACTAAAAATCTCAAAAGTAACTACTCACCCCTATCAGCATAGA
>NZ_JBHNMF010000144.1:0-7214 GCF_048562965.1 Thiolapillus sp.
TTGTGGATGGATAACCATGGCGTTATGCTTCCTCCAGGTTTTGCGTGAGCCAGTCGTTCAATATCTGGCGGGTTCGGAACAAAGGATAGCTCCTTTTTGGAATATAATCACATGGTACCCGGCAATCCTGCAGTTCCAGTATTGCAGCAACGGCTTCAGGCAACAACCTTTCGATATCAAAAGGTGGTTCGGGTTCGGTGAATTGTGACATGAGGAGCCATATCCGGGTAACTGGAGAACACCCTGCAAGGTTATCAGCCATGATGAATGGCTTGCAAACAGTTATCCCGCCATTGTGGCCGCTTGTTGTATCGCCGCCAGCAGGCTACCTGCTTCGGCTGATCCCGTGCCGGCCAGATCCAGCGCAGTGCCATGGTCGACAGATGTCCGGATGAAAGGTAGCCCCAGGGTGATGTTGACGGCGTTGCCGAATCCCATATGCTTGAGCACGGGCAGGCCCTGATCGTGGTACATGGCAAGCACGGCATCGGCCTGTTCGAGATAACGTGGTGTGAACACTGTATCTGCAGGCAGGGGGCCAAGCAATTGCAGGCCGTCCTGGCGCAACGCTTCCAACACGGGGGCAATGATGTTCATCTCCTCTGTGCCCAGGTGGCCACCTTCTCCGGCATGTGGGTTGAGGCCGCATACCAGGATTTTGGGACTGTGCAGATTGAACCTGCTCTGCAGGTCTGTGTGCAGGATGCGGATGACCCGGGTCAGCAGATTGGGCGTGATAGCATCGCTGACCTCCCTCAAGGGCAGGTGTGTGGTCGCCAATGCGACCCGCAACCCGGGGCAGGCAAGCATCATGACGGGGTAGCCGCCGCTGAGCTCCGCCAGAAATTCGGTATGGCCGCTGAACGGAATGCCTGCGTCGTTGATGATGCCTTTGTGCACCGGGCCGGTTACCAGTGCGGCATACTGCTTGTTCAGGCAGCCTTCCGCGGCGAGTCGCAGACATTCCAGCACGTAGCCGGCATTGTTTCTGTCCAGCCTGCCAGGTGTGCAGGCACGGGGCATGCGCACCGGATGGACATGCAGTGTGCCGGCTTTCGTCGCCTGTGTTGGGGGTGTTGAGGTTTCGGTAATGGCGATGTCCAGGTTCAACAGTGCTGCACGCTGCGCCAGCATGTCGGGGTCAGCCACGACAATTGCAGGGGTGTTCATCCCTCTGTGAGCCACCTGCAGGATCAGGTCTGGGCCGATACCGGCCGGTTCACCCGGCGTGATGACGATGCTCAATACCGGTCTTCCAGGTGGGTTTCGACGAAGGCCTGGTCGCGCAGCTTGCGCAGGTAGAGCTGCAGTGCTTCATCCGCCTTGCGTTTGCGCAGCGCCAGCTTGGCCTTGTTGCGCTTCACTTCATCGGTGGCATCGAAATCGCGGCGCTCCAGCACCTGAACGATGTGCCAGCCGAACTGTGTGCGGAAGGGCTCGCTCAGGCCGCCGACGGGCAGCGCGTCCATAACTTCCTCGAACTTGGGCACCAGGTTTCCGGGGCTTACCCAGCCCAGGTCGCCGCCCTTGATGGCAGAACCCTTGTCGTCGGAATGGGCGCGGGCCAGAGCGGCGAAGTCTTCACCCCCCTTTATGCGCTGGTAGAGCTGCTCCAGCCGGTTTCTCGCGTCATCATCCGAGGTGAGTTCGTCGGTGCGAATGAGAATATGGCGTGCGTGAGTCTGCTTGATGATATTGCGGTCACCGCCCTTGTAGTCCTCCAGTTTGATGATATGGAAGCCGCTGGCGGCATGAAAGGGGCCGCGCACGTCGCCACGCTCCATTTCCGCCAGTTCGGAAAGGAACAGGCTGGGCACCTGCCCTGCCTCCAGCCAGCCCAGGTCGCCACCGTCCAGCGCTTGCCTTCCTGCTGAATAGCGTGAGGCAAGCGCAGCGAAATTCTCACCTTTCTTCAGTCGTTGCAGGATGTCCACGGCCTGTTTCCGGGCCTTGGCAATCTCTTCGCTGGAAGCGCCGTCGGGGGTGGCGATGAGGATGTGCCGGATATGATAGGCCTCCCGCCCGCCCGGGTTCTGTTCCGCATGGGCCAGATAATTGTCAACTTCGGCCTTGGTGACCTGTATGCGGCTGATGACCTCCCGGTTGCGCAGCCGCTGAAGCGTGATTTCCTCCCGAAGCTGTTCACGGTATTTGTCCACAGACATGCCTTCCTTTTCGAGCGCCTCGGCGAGTTCGTCCATGGTGAGGCCGTTTTGTGCGGCAATGTTGTTCATGGCAGAAAGCAGGGTTTCGTCATCGATGGAAATGCCCAGCTTTTTGGCTTCCTCAATCTGCAGCTTGTAAAGAATGAGCCGGTCCAGCGCCCGTTTCTGAAGTTCATCCTCCGGGATATCAGTGGCGCCTGCCTGCTCCAGCTTGCTGCGGATAGCGGCTGTTTCGTCCTGCAGTTCACTTTGCAGCACCACATCGTCATTGACGATGGCGACAATGCGATCCATGAGGCCGTCTTCTGCGGCAGCAGGTTCCGGGATCAGGGAAGACAGGAGGGGAAGCAGCAGTAAAAGCAGGAAAAAAGGTGCAGACGTCTTCGTCTTGTGCTCAGTACCCATATATTGTTCGATCCAGGAAGTTGTCGATATTGTTGCCCAGTTTGCCCAGCCCGTTCAGTTCGAGCTGCAGCAATGCGGTGTTATTGTACTCGGTGCCGTTGCTGTCCAGATAGCGGCGCCAAACGGCGCGTATGCGCCAGCAGCAGTCGCCGTATTCGATGCCCGCCACGGTTTCGAGATCATGGCGCTCTTCAACAGAGTAGTACCAGCGGCCTATCAGGCCGATCTTGTTGGAAACCGGCCAATAAGCGGCCAGGTCG
Organism: Thiolapillus sp.; assembly: GCF_048562965.1. Classification (NCBI taxonomy): domain Bacteria; kingdom Pseudomonadati; phylum Pseudomonadota; class Gammaproteobacteria; order Chromatiales; family Sedimenticolaceae; genus Thiolapillus; species Thiolapillus sp. The sequence continues at coordinate 2,831 of NZ_JBHNMF010000144.1, forward strand.
GTTTGTTCCAGCGTGCCTTCGCGCAAGCGCCAGGAGGCGTGCAGGCGTTCGCCCGAATCGCCCCCGTAGCTCGCCTGGGCCAGCCCCTGCTGGACGCGGGTGTCGGCGTGGGTATCAACCTGTACGCCGGCACGCAACAGCCAGTGGTCGAAGATACCGGTAGTCAGCTCTGCAATCACAGAGGAACTGCTGGTATCTATGGGTTCGTCGTCAAGCAGCGTAACCCGGCGATCCTCGAAGTAATAGATCTGACCAATGCTGGCGTTCAACAGTTCCCTGCCATCGCTGCCTGAGAGTACGCGGCTGGTCAGTGCCAGCGTCAGCTGGTTGGCATCGCCCACCCGGTCAGGGCCATTGAACCTGTTGTCGTGGAACAGGTTGCTGAAGTTGAAGTCCAGATAGCTGGTGTCGAACAGGGGGATGTCAGACTGCTTCTTGTAAGGCGTATAGAGATAGTAGGCGCGCGGTTCGAGGGTGTGGGTCATGTTCCGCCCGAACCAGGTGACATCGCGGTCGAACATCAGGCCGCTGTCCAGGCTGATGCTGTAGGTGCTGCGGCTGGGTGAGCTGCTTTGTCCCGGAAGCTGTCCATCCAGGGAATAGGAAGTATATCGGGCATTCAGGGCGGGTTCGATGAAGCCCCAGTCACGGCGCCATGGCAGGCTGATGCGTGGCTTCAGGTCGACCCGCAGGCCGGTAACGCTGTCTTCCCGGTAAAAATTGCTCACTTCCCCGGCAAGGCTGTAATCCAGGCCTGCGGGTCCCTGGTACTGCAGCCAGTGGACAGCCATCCGGGGCAGCAGGCTGTAGGGCCGGTCTTCGGGCAGGATGCTGTCGTCCAGGGTGCGGTAGTGGCGCAGTTCCGCCACGGCATCCCAGTTACGGTTGCGCCAGCTCAGTGCCGCCCGGTTGCGCAGATGGCGTGTACTGGTGACGGCCAGGCTTTGCCCCAGATCGTCGAGATAGCCCTGATCGGACACCCAGTTCAGGTCGAGGTCGGCTGCCAGGCCGGGCGTGATCTGGCCCAGGTTGCTGTGCGTACGGGCGCGAAGGGCACCGCGCGTGCTGTTGCCCTCATAGAGGCGGTCGTCCGGCAATATTTCAGCCAGCAGCCTGCCGCTGTGAGAGGGCGTCAGGAAACGGAATTCACCGCCGAGCAGTAGCCCGCGCTTGCTCAGCAGGCGGGGCATGAATGTGGCATCGTAATTGGGCGCGAGGTTGAAATAGTAGGGTACGGTGATATCTGCCCCATTTTTCGAAGAGTAGCCCAGAGAGGGTACCAGCAGGCCGCTCTTGCGGGAATCGTCCAGGGAGACAGTCAGCGTCGGCGCATAGAAGATCGGTACACCCAGAAAACGCAGCTTGGCGGCCCGGAAAGTGCCGATCTGGTTTTTCTGGTCGATGTCCATGCTTTCGGCGGACAGCACAAAGCCCCTGTTGCCAGGTGGGCAGGTGGTGTAACTGATGTTCTCGAAGCGACTGTGATCCTTGTCCAGCAGCGCCATGCGGCCGGCTTCCCCGCGGGCCTTGCGGCTGGGAATGCGGTAGCTCACCTGGCTCATTTCGCCCTTGTGGCGGTTCAGGTCGAACCATGCCTGACTGCCGAGTAGCCGCAGATCACGGAGCTGGATCAGCAACTGCTGGTCCGCCTTGATCAGCTGGCGTTGGTTGTCGAAATGCAGTTTGTCGGCGTAGACGGTTTGTTTGGGGTGGTGAATCACCACATTGCCCTGGAACTCTGCGGTGTTCTGTTCCGGCAACGCCGTTGCACTGTCGGCTTCTATGACGATGAGGCCATTTGCCGGGCTTTGCCGCGCCACGGCTGGCACAGCCTGGCACTGCTCCCACGCTATGCCCTCATCCAGCAGTACCGTGAAATGGTTAGTGGCCGGGGGAGAGGCTGTTTGTTCCGCAGGCCCGGCTGGTTGTGCGGGAGGTTTTTCGGCAGGTTGTTCATCGTCGGGGGCGGGACTCTCTGCTTCTGCTGCAGTCTGTTCCGGTTCGGCCGCCCGGGTTTCCTCGCTGCCTCTTTTCGGACTGACGGCGGGCGGTTCCAGAGGTTTGGGTTCTGGTTTTGCAACAGGCGGTTTAGGCGGGAGAGGCTCGGGCTGTGACGCCGGGGCCGCAGCTTCAGGTTTTGCCGGTGGAGGCGTGGTTATGCCCCTTTCCTGCGGGGGCTTTGCCGGAGTTGGTCCGTCAGCGGGAGGGGGCTTAAGGGAAGGTGGCCCCGCCTTCAGTTCTACCGTTCCTGCAGCGCCGCAGCGCCAGCCTTTCCCGTCTGGCGCAGGCACGCACTCCCACTGCTCAGGCGCTGCCAGGCTCACGCCGTATAAAAGGCTGCAGCAGACAAGTGAAGCGAGACGGCGGCGATTGAGAGGGCTATGTATCAAGATCCATTGTTCCGGTAGTTTCCACGCGGGCGCGGGTAAAATCGCATAGAATGGCGGCTGATTCAATGCTTGTGCCAACAAATAATATGTCCCAACGTCTGACCCTACTGGAAAACTGGCTGAAAACGGGCTGTGGCCTGACAGATTTTGCCCTCGAACCGGCATCGGAAGATGCCAGTTTCCGCCGTTATTTCCGGGTTTTTCTGGCTGATGGCCAGACCCGTATCGCCATGGATGCTCCGCCGGAGAAGGAAAATTGCGCGCCTTTCGTGGATGTGGCCCGGCGACTGCACGAAGCAGGCGTGCATGCGCCGCAGGTGTATGCACGGGATCTGGATCAGGGCTTCCTGCTGCTCGAAGATCTTGGGGCGCAGTCCTATCTGGATGTCCTCGACGATGAATCGGTGGAACGTCTGTACGGCGATGCCCTGGCTGCCCTGGTGAGCATGCAGGCCTGCATCGATCCGGCCGGACTGCCGGAATATGACGGCGAACTGCTGCAGGCAGAGATGGCGCTCTTCCCGCAGTGGTTGCTGCAGCAGCATCTGGGGCTAGAGTTGTCCGAAACGGAACAGGTGATGCTGGATGAAAGCTTCGCGAAACTGACCGAAGCCGCGCTGGAGCAGCCCCGGGTGTTCGTCCACCGGGACTATCATTCCCGCAATCTCATGGCGGATACCGTTCAGCCACCCGGGGTCATCGATTTTCAGGATGCCGTGCGGGGACCGGTAACCTATGACCTGGTGTCATTGCTGCGCGACTGTTATATCCGCTGGTCCGGCACCCGGGTGGATGAATGGGCCTGGGGCTATTATCAGCTTTGCGTGCAGTCGGGCGTGCTGAAGGATCAGCATGAAAGCCATTTCCTGCGCTGGTTCGATCTCATGGGTGCTCAGCGCCACCTCAAGGCGTCCGGTATCTTTGCCCGTCTGGCCCACCGGGATGGCAAGACCGGCTATCTGGGCGATATTCCCCGCACCCTGTGTTATATCGTGGAACTTGCCCAGAGACGGGAGGAGCTGACTCCCCTGGCTGCCTTCATCCAGGAGCGGGTGCTGTCTTCGCCCCGTCTGACCGAATTTTCCGCATAGGGCAGTGGGAACCCGGTGTTCGACAAACTTCGTCTGCTGACCTTCGATCTGGATGACACGCTGTGGGCCACTGCGCCGGTGATTCTGGCCGCCGAGCGCAGGCTACACCGCTGGCTGATGCTTCATGCACCCGAGGCTGCGGCAAACCGTTCCATCGAGGTCATGCGCAAGCAGCGGCTGGACTGGATGGCGAACAACCCTTCCCGGGCCCATGACCTGACGCTGGTACGTCTTAAGACTCTTGAAGCATTGCTGGATGAGTTTGGTTATCCCCCTTCACTGGCGGTTCAGGGCCTGCAGGTATTCCGTCAGGCCCGTAATCAGGTCGTTCCCTGGGGTGATGTACTGCCGGTGCTGAAGCACCTGCGGCGCCACTATACGCTGGTGTCGCTTACCAACGGCAATGCACAGGTGGAACATACTCCCCTGAAGTCCTGTTTCCACCTGTCCCTGAGCGCGGAAGATGTGGGTGCTGCAAAACCCCATCCGGCCATGTTTCACGAGGTGGCCCGCCGCTTCGGCCTGGATTTCGGGGAGATGCTGCACGTGGGAGATGACTGGGAGCGGGACATCCTGCCTTCGGCCCGCCTGGGCATGGCGACTGCCTGGGTGCATCGCCAGCCGCTGGGAGGGCAGAACAGAAAGCGGGCGGACTTGTGTTTGTTCAATTTGTATCCTTTGCGGGTATATCTTACAAAACAGCATATATAGCTGACCCCGACGCTGTGTATAACGCCTGGATTGGGTACTGTTGTTACCCTTTTTTTACTGGATCTTCCACCACTAGAGTTTAGAGTAAGCAACATTGTTCCACCGTATATTTTCGGGTGAAATAAAGTTGCTATTTTGTTCATACTGCCCGTTAGAGCTTGTTCTATACGCTGATTGCTGCATCCTGCTCAC
>NZ_JBHNMF010000145.1:0-7201 GCF_048562965.1 Thiolapillus sp.
TTGTAAAGAATACGGTGGTTTTCTTTACTCTGTAGTCAGCAAGAGATTTTATGGTATAGTATTCAAAGGTATTACCTTTTGGTATTGAGGCTGCAAAATGGCAACATCAGTAAAACTTGATGATGATCTGAAAAGCCGGATCCAGCACTTAGCTGAAGTGCGGCATCGTTCATCGCACTGGATCATGCGCGAAGCGATTCGAGACTATGTTGAGCGTGAGGAAAAACGAGAATCTTTCAAACAGGATGCGCTGCGCGCCTGGGAAGCCTACCAGGAAAACGGACTGCATCTGACGCTTGAAGAAGCTGACGCATGGCTGGCGAAGCTTGAAGCGGGCGAAGATGCGGAGCTGCCTAAGTGCCACATCTGATCTGGTCTCCGCCAGCTCTCGCTGACGTACAGCGACTCTATCGCTTTCTTGCCCTGAAAGATGAAGGCGCGGCTCGACGTGCCATCAAAACAATACGGGCAGGCGTGAAAATACTGGCACACCAGCCAGAGGCAGGACGTCCAGTTGAAGATATGGAACCAGTGTTTCGGGAATGGCTGATCGATTTCGGAAGTAGTGGCTATATCGCGTTGTATCGCTTCGATGGTGAAACCGCAACGATTCTTGCCGTGAGACATCAAAAAGAAGCCAGATACTAAGATAAGAAAGAATAATGACAGATGACGGCCAATGAAAAATTCCTGACTCAACGGCAACGTTACCAACCGGTGACGTTGCCACAGGATTTCTCCGATGAGGAAATGGCTAGAGATTGGACGCTATCGGAGACCGACAAGAAAAGCGCAACGCCTGGGAACTGGGCGTGGCTATGGCCATGAAGGAGACCTTGCGCTCCGGGGATCTGTTTGTACCCAAGAGCAAGCAGCACGTCTCTTTCTGGGATCTGATGCTAAACCAGCACCGTTGGGAGGACACCCGCGAAGCTGCCTACGAGGACCTCCAGCAACCGTTCAAAGACCAGGTGAAAGCACAATTGATTGTGCAATTCCACCAGAGTGTGGGTGAAGCGGACAAGCGTTTCGGACTGGATACCTTTGCCGACATCAAGGATGGCAATCTCAAGCTGAAGCGCGACGACAAGGCAGAAATCCCGGAGGCGGTGAAGAAACTCCAGAAGGTCATCGATGCCAGTATGCCCTCCATTCGCATTGAAGAATTGCTGATGGAGGTGGACAGGGAAACCAATTTCACCCGGCACTTTATTCCGGTACAGCAACACCACTCCAGGCCGAAGAACTTCTACAAAACGCTGATCTCAGCACTCATATCCCAAGCGACCAACCTGGGCGTGGTGGCCATGAGCGTGACCGTGGATATGCTGCGCCACGTCTTGCAGTTCTATGTACGCGAGGAAACCATTACGGCGGCCAGTGCCGAGATCGTGAACCAGCACCACCAATTGCCGTTCAGTGAGGTACACGGATCCGGCCAAGTGTCGTCATCCGACGCGCAACGCTTCCGGATCCGGGCCGACAGCCTATTGGCAGCTTACTATCCTAGGTACTACGGTTACTATGAGAAAGCGATCGGCATCTATACCCATGTGTCCGATCAATACTCGGTGTACAGCACCAAGGCCATTTCCTGTAATCCAAGGGAAGCCCTATACGTCCTCGATGACCTGCTGGAAAACAACACGATCCTGAAGATCCGTGAACATACCACCGACACCCACGGCTACACCGAAATCATCTTTGCGCTGTGCTATTTGCTGGGTTACTACTTCATGCCCCGGATCCGTGACCTCACGGATCAGCAGCTTTACCGGGTGGAACGCAACGTCAATTACGGCGTATTCACTCCTTTGCTGAACAAGACGGCGGATCTAGACATTATTGAAGAGCAATGGGATGAAATGATCCATGTGGCCACGTCGTTAAAGGAACGCACGGCACCGGCACACGTGATTGTGGAACGTCTGACCAACAGCTTCCCCTCTGATAGGTTGGCGAAAGCCTTCACTAACCTGGGCAGAATCATCAAAACCGAATACATTCTGCGCTACATTACCGACAAGGATTTGCGCCGTACGGTTCAGGTTCAGCTTCAACTCAACAAAGGCGAGTATAGACACAACCTGCCGCGCTGGATCTTCTTTGCGAACCAAGGCGAGTTCACCACTGGTGATTACCTGGAGATCATGAATAAAGCAAGCTCGTTAAGCCTAGTGTCCAATGCCATCCTGTACTGGAACACCTCCAGGATCAGCAACATCGTCGATGAACTCAGAAAGCAGGGTGAGACAGTGGATGACGACCTTCTGGCTCACATATCCCTACTGCCCTACAAACACGTGTTGCCCAATGGCACCTACTTTATCGAACAAGAGGAAAAGAAATAGATGGGTGAAGTCCACAACTACCTGCCACGCCTGACGGTCAATCAATTGTTGATCCGCGATCTAATGGCCGCACAAGCGCCTTGTTTCGCCTTGGGTTATGTAGAAGACCGGAAAGAAAAGTGCGGTTTCATAGCGGTACGACCAGAAATTCCGATACCGAACCAGGTAACGCAGCAAGGCATGAACTTCGGCCACTCAGTTCTTGGTACCAGCCAATACAAGGTGCTTCACTTTGGGTTTGAATTCTATGGCCATGCCACGTATCACGGTTTGGTACCTGCCGGTAATCCGATCATTCAGGCCGTGATTTCAACCATGCTGGATATCCAGGACTACTTTTTCTTCGCCATCAACCCGGATCAAACCGTCACAGCCTTTCGTTCACAATTTGAGGCCCATGACCTGGCGGGACTGCGTACCAACCAGGAACAATTTGGTGAGGACAGTTGTTCTTCAGAACAGTATGAAAGAGCGGTTGAGACCTTTACCAAAAAACCGGATCCACCGGGTACAGTGATGGATTGGGTGTGCAGAAATAACTGGGATTACCTGGATTTAAAGAAGTATCCGCTCGATCTCAATCCTCGGTCATGAATTGGGCAGGGTGATTTTATGCAGGAGTTTACGGTTTGAGGTGGATCCGCGAAGGCGAAACCATAAGTTTCTGTTCAAATTCCCCCGCTAGTCCATCTTGCGATTGTTGGAGAAAACAGCATTTTGGAATTTATAAAAAATCCATCTCAAGACGACCATACAAATAATGCCGATTAAATTTGATATGCATACGACCCCAGGAAATATCCAGTGACCAGAAAAAAAGAACACAAAGCGGTTTTCAGACCGCGTGCAAGGCTTCTGGAACTTTTGGGTGATCAGCTAATACGGCACCACCGCATTGCCCTGTTTGAACTGGTAAAAAATGCCTACGATGCTGATTCACCCTCCGTTGATATCTTTCTGAAAGACATCCAAAGCAAGGGCAAAGCCCTGATTGAGGTACGTGACACAGGTGAAGGTATGGACCTTGAGACGGTTCTGAATGTCTGGCTTGAGCCCGCTTCTGACCATAAAGCGAATAAAAGGAAACAAAATATCCGAACTCCACGCTTCAACCGATTGCCGGTGGGTGAAAAAGGGGTTGGACGGTTTGCTGTTCAAAAACTTGGTGATCAGGCACTGCTAGTGACCCGGCGGGCAGGGCACCGTGAGATTGTGTTGGATATGGACTGGAAAGCACTCATCAACAACCACTATCTGGAAGATGCTGCCGTTACCGTAACCGATCGGGAACCCAAGGTGTTCACAGGCGACAGTCATGGCACATTGATCCGTATCACCGGTATCAAGGATGACTGGACCCGGGGGGATGTGCGACGTGTCTACCGGTCAATTAGCGCAATGGTCTCCCCTTTTTCTACACAGGATCGCTTTGACGTGAGGTTCCAGGTCGAACCCAACAAGGGGTGGCTGGATGATCTTTTCTCAGCTCACAAAGCGCAGGAGTCCGCGCTGTTTCATTTCGATTTTACGCTGGACGACGAAGACATTAGCTGGGACTACAATTTCACACCTTATGCCGCCATCAAGGCAGACTTCTCGTTACTCCAAGAAAGGGAGAAACATGTCGCAAAGGACGAATCCTTCGAGTTTTTCCGGCTGGCACCTCCCGAAGAAGAGAAACGCTGGAAAAAGCGTAACAACAGGGAAAAAATTATCAGCCTCAAGGAGATGGGTATCGGCCCTGTTAAAGGGCGATTTCTGGTGTTTGACCTGGATCGCGAGGTGAAAGCCCGGCTCCATGATGTCCAGGGTTTGAGCCAGTTCCTGAAGGAGCAAGGGGGGGTGCGGGTTTATCGTGACGGCATGCGGGTCTATGACTACGGCGAACCGGAAAATGACTGGCTCGGCCTGGATATGCGGCGTGTGCAGACACCTGCCAAGCTGGTAAGCAACAATCTGATCCTTGGTGAAATACACCTCGACCTCGCGACAAGTACGGCGCTTCAGGAAAAAACCAACCGGGAGGGGTTTATCGAAAATGGGGCTTACCGGGAGTTCCGCTATGCGGTGATGTGTGTGTTGACGGTTCTGGAGGCTGAGCGAAAGATTGACAAGGATGCGATGCGGCAGGCTTTCAAAACCAGGAAGGAGACTGAAGAAACGGGTATTGACTCCCCGGAATCTGCCATTGACGCCCTGCGTAAGAAGGTGGTCGAGGCGGGCATGGCCGACAGGCTCGGAACCTACATCAACCGGGTGGAGAAAACCTATAAAGAGGCGCGCGAGGTCCTGATGTCGGCTGTCGGGGCCGGCCTTGGACTGTCCTTGGTGTTTCATGAAATTGAACGTGGTGTCCGCGGCTTGGTTTATGCTTTGGAGCATGGCCAAAGTGCATCAAAGGTCACTGAAATGGCACGGCAGCTTGCCGAAATGCTGGAAGGCGCCTCCTTCCTGGTCAGAAAGAGCGAGCGGGAGACTCTCAAGGCGTCCGATCTGTTCCGGTATGTCGCCTTTTCCAGCCAGTCCCGCTGTGAATACCACAAGATCCGTTTGCTGAATGGGTTTGAAAAACTTCAGGAAAATAATTTTTCCTTCAAGGGATCACGTCGCATGCTGACAGCCACCCTGACCAATCTGGTCGACAATGCCATCCACTGGATCAATGTTTCCGGGAAAGAAGGGGATGATCAACGGTGTATCTGGGTGGGGCCGTCTCGCGACCTGGAAGGGCCGGCCATCGTGGTGGCCGACAGCGGCCCTGGTTTTCAGGATCCACCGGAAGAGATGGTCAAGCCGTTTTTTACCCGCAGGCTGGAAGGGATGGGGCTGGGGCTGTATTACGCTGATATGGCCATGAAGGCTCATAATGGGAGACTGGCATTTCCTGAGCATGCTGATATTGACATACCGGCAGCATGCAAGAGCGCTGTTGTAGCAATGGTGTTTTCGAGCGAAGGAAAGAAATAATGGGAATAATAGCCGCACCGAGGATACTGATTGTCGATGACAAACAGGAGCATGGCGAGGCAATTGTCCGCAAGCTATGGCGGTTGGGATACACCAGCCTTTTTGTGCATTTTGATCAAGCCGTGTTGGCAGATGGTGAGTACGGCCCATTTCAGGGCGTCCGCCTCGTGTTCATGGACCTGGATCTGATTGGTGAAGGACGGCTTGGCAATGGTTCAAGCGCCTACGCAGCTGTTGAAACAACAATAAAAACGATTCTTGACGACAACAACGGGCCGTGGATGTTGGTGACCTGGACCGGTCATGCAGATCACGCGGATAAGCTGCTTTCCCACTTAAAGAAGCGGCTGCCTGGAGAATTGCACCCGGTATCCAATGATGTGATGGATAAAGAGCAGTTCATCAACGATGACGGCACAGAAAAAAATGGAGACTTGTTGGTCAAGTTGCGAAAACTTACCAGACAGGAAAACGCAACCGGCTGCCTGCTGGGATGGGAGGCAGGCGTGTTGAAGTCCGCCAACCAAGTTGTTGCGGATTTGAACCGGACCGCAGTCTCTCTTGGTGGTGACAATATACACAAGAACCTTGGCCATATTCTTTATGAGCTCGTAAAAGCGGAGGCGGGAAAATCACTGGAAGATGCCAATGGTTACGCTTCTTTTCTTTACAGGGTGCTGGCTTCACTATTGTCTGACAGACTTTCTGTTCTGATGCCGGGTACAGACAATTCGTGTGGTGATTCCACGCTTACACCAGTTGATGGGGAGGAGGATCTGACTGGCTGGAAGCGCGAAATCAATGCCATGGTAAACTTCGAAACCAACTATTCTGGTGGTACCTGCCCGGGCACACTATTCAAGATAACAGAGGATACGGAGATTCCTCATCCGTTTGATGGGAATGTCCAGACTTTGGTTGAGAAAGAGTTCCTGTTTCCGAAAGGCATTACAGATGACGCTCAGAAAGAATTGGTAACGCAAAGTGAACTTTACCTGCTTGATATCACTCCGCCATGTGATCATTCCCAGAAGAAAATCAGTTGGCGGCGTTTTGCGTTTGTCTGCAAAGTGCCACTTTCGTTGAGTAACAACCAAAATAAAAAACTAAAAAGCAATCTGAGACGGGACTATATGAAAACAAGTCCGGAGTTTCGCATTGATGGCCAGGACTGGGTTTTTCTGATCAACGCCAACTTGCAGATCTCGCTCTGTGACAACGACGTATCCCAGTGCCTTGGAAAAGCGGGCGGGCGCATCAAAGAACAATATATGGCCGATATTCTAGGCTGGATAGGGCAGCACATCACCCGTCTTGGGCACGTGTCTCTTTTAACACGTTGATAATCTTGTTGATGCAGTTGTCCAGGTTGTTTGTGACCTCATGCTCCCAGAACCTCAGAACCTGCCAGCCGTCTGACTCGAGGGTGACATTGGTCTTTCTGTCGCGTTCCTTGTTTTTCTCGATCTTTTCACGCCAGAACTCAGCATTTGTCTCCGGCTGCTGGAAATGTTCCGGACACCCATGCCAGAAACAGCCATCGACGAAAATGGCGACATGCTCGGAAGGGAAGACAATATCTGGCTTTCCAGGCAGCTTGTTTTTCAGGCGATACCACAATCCCTTCTGCCACAGCGTTTTCCGTAGTAGTAGCTCCGGCTTGATGTCTTTCCCACGGATTGCACTCATGCACTTCCTGCGCTGAGCCTTGGTCAACACATCTACCACGGGAATGCAGTACCTGATGACTTTATACGAACCGGATACGTAACTACTCACCCCTATCAGCATAGAGCTGTCCCGAAAAGGCCATTTGAATGGCGACCAGCGGATTGTATCCCTGATTTGCCATGGTCTGCAGGTAACTGGAGATGCGGCAATAG
>NZ_JBHNMF010000146.1:0-7160 GCF_048562965.1 Thiolapillus sp.
TTACTCTAAACTCTAGTTCAAAAGATAAGTGCACATAGTGTAATCACCACCATGGCGGGCATCCGCAATATGGCAGTTGTGCTGCACCTGGCTGCGGATTTTTTCGAGGGAATGGTTCATGTGAAGGCAATTCTTGAGTAAAATAGTCGACTATTCTTATAGCAGAAAGTCCCACAGGACTCAAAAGGAGAATTGTTGTGGCATTACCCTTGCGCATAAAGAGCCGCTGGAACAAGGACCATGATCACTCGCTGGACGAGATCGCCGGCGCACTGGCCTTTATCAGCTGGCGCCTGGCCCAGAGCAAAGCCATCAACCTGCATGGCGAAGACTTTGTCTATGAAAACGACAAACAGCGCATGGACGTCATCATAGAATACCTGATCTTTCAGCTGCAGATCATGGACCGACTTGCCAGACAGGAACTGGAGCTGTCAGATGAAGACCGCCAACTGCTGGTGACCGCCGTAGCAAAAAAGCAGGGCAGCATCATCCAGGACAACAGCCTCGATCTGTTCGGTCCCGGAGACTATGTACAACCATTTTTCGAGCTGATCAACCAGCGGGCGTCGGAATACGCGGAATACAGCTACACCGCCGACGGCCCCTCCTATCCCTTTCTGCGCCATCTGGGATATGAGATACAGCAGATCATGGGGGATTCCCAGGAAAACCGCTGGGTGATCGATCAGGTCATGGACAGGGACGGCCCGGAAATCGACCGCAAGATTGCCCCGGCAATGCGGGACCTGTTTGAATAGCGGGAATGCAGATACAACAAAGGCGGGGAAAACCCCGCCTTTGTTGTTGTAACCGGATTCAAGCTGTCAGCTTTTAACCCATTTGTCCAGGTTGTCCAGGTTTTTCTCTCCGCCGTCGGCATAGCCTGCTTCATAGGCTTCGTTCAGACGTTGCTCTTCACGCTCGGGGTGATGCAGAAAACCTGCCTGCCAACCCAGGATATACTCATCATCGACACCCATGCTTTCCATCTTGGTAACGGCATCGTAGTAAAACTGGTTCATATCCGGTCTCCGAAATTTTTTGCGTTAATACTTTACAGTCAAAGGCCGGCTATTCTGCCACGCCTTGCAAACTGCCACAATAATCTTGTTTCACGTATCATTCACCACGCAGTCCCAGAACCGGGGTGGTGAATACTGGCATTAGAATACTCTGTTTTTCTTATGTCTGGCAAGTCACTCCGGCATATTCTGGTATAAATACAGCCTATGAGGACTGATCAAGAAAAAACCACGATATTTTACAGTATGTTATCGGGTCCATAAACCCTCATGCGCGCAAAGGTTGACCTTTTGGCGCCGACTCCGCATCCTTCCATGCATTCCATGGACTTCCTGATATACAGAGCCCGTCATGCGCCCGGCCCAGTTGCTAACCATTCTCGATCGTGAATTCACCAGCACGACCGAGGGACATCACACACCCGTCATGCTGTGGGGGCCACCTGGTGTGGGAAAATCCCAGATAGTCGCGCAAATTGCACAAAAACACGAGGTGCCGGTCATCGATATCCGCCTTTCACAGATGGAACCCAGTGACCTGCGCGGCATTCCCTTCCGAGCCGGTGAAACCGTGGAATGGGCAGTGCCCGGCATACTGCCCAACGCAGAGCGCCACGGTCCCACCGGCATCCTGTTTCTGGACGAGATAACCTCTGCCCCCCCGAGCGTATCCGCCGCCGCCTACCAGCTCATCCTGGACCGCAAGCTGGGGGAATATGAAGTGCCTGAAGGCTGGGCGATCTTTGCCGCAGGCAACCGCCAGGGCGACCGCGGCGTGACCTATACCATGCCCGCTCCCCTGGCCAACCGCCTTTCCCATTTCGAGGTGGAGACCAACCTGGACGACTGGGTGGCCTGGGCATGGGAAAACGGTATCGATGAACGGGTCATCGCCTTTCTGCGCTTCCGCCCGGAACTGCTGTTCGATTTCGATCCGGCGCACAATCCCGTGGTCTTCCCCTCCCCGCGCTCCTGGGAGTTCGCTCACCGCAGCCTGCAGAAATTCGGCAACCAGCCCAACCTGCTGCAGGGCACCCTGCAGGCCTGCGTCGGACCGGCAGCGGGCATCGAGCTGCACGCCTTCGTCAACAGCCTGGACAAGATGCCGGATCTGGACGACATCGTCACGGGAAAGGAAGTTCCGGTTCCTGACGAAGTTGACCTGCAGTATGCCGTGGCGGCCGCGCTGGTGGGACGTGCCATTCGAGCACGGGCGGAACCCCATGCCAACGAGGTGATCGGCCATATCCTCGACTATGCCAACAGTTTCCCCCAGAAGGAAATGGGAGTCATGCTGGTATCCGACCTGCACCGCGCCATTGGTGATCAGCTGTTCCAGGTGCCGGAATTCACAAACTGGGCCACCGCCATCGGTGAAGTCATGCTCTATGGCTGAACTGGACCGGGAGAAAATCCAGACCAAGCTGGCAGCCGCACGCACGCGCCTGATCCTGGACAAGCCTTTTCTCGGCGCGCTGGTGCTGCGCCTGCCCATGACGGAAGCCAACCCCGACTGGTGCCGGACCACGGGCACCGATGCCCGGCACTTCTACTACAATCCGGAATACATCAATTCCCTGACCCTGGCCCAGACCCAGTTCATGCTCGCCCACGAGGCACTGCACTGCGCCCTTTCCCATTTTTCCAGGCGGCAGCACCGCGTACTGCACCGCTGGAACCTCGCCTGCGACTACGCCATCAATCCCCTGCTGGTGGAAGACGGGCTGACACCGCCCTACGACACCCTGATCATGGATGAATACAAGGGCATGACCGCCGAGGAGATCTACCCGCTGCTGGAAGAAGACGACAGCCAGGAAACCATCGACGAGCACCTGTATGACGAAAACAGCGAGGGCAGCGGCGAAGGCGGCGGTGATCAGGAGCCTCCGCCACAGCCACCGGAACAGGAAAAGGAGAAACAGCAGCAACCGCGTCCCGGAGACAAGCCACAACCTCCACCACCCCTGACACCGGAAGAACGCGAAACCCAGGAAGTACAATGGCAGCAACGCCTGGCCGGCGCCGCTCAACAGGCGATACAGGCAGGCAAGATGGACGGCGCCATGGCGCGCATGATCGATCATCTGCTGCAGCCCCGCCTGCCGTGGCGCATGCTGCTGGCCCGCTACATGACGGCTGCCGCCCGTGACGATTACAGCTACATGCGCCAGTCGCGCCGCAGCCAGGGTGATGCCATCCTGCCTTCCCTGCACAGCAGCGAGGTGGATGTGGTGGTGGCAGTGGATACCAGCGGCTCGATCCGGGACAGGGAAATACAGGAGTTTCTTTCCGAAATCTCTGCGCTCAAGGGCCAGATGCGTGCCCGCGTTACACTCATCCCCTGCGATGCCAGCATTCCGGAAGATGCTCCCTGGATCTTCGAACCCTGGGAAGAGCTCTCCCTGAAAACCGAAATCAGCGGCGGTGGCGGCACAGACTTCCGTCCTGTGTTCCAATGGGTAGAGGAGCAGTCCGTGAAACCCGGGATACTGGTATATTTTTCCGACCTGGAAGGACGGTTCCCCGAACTTGCACCTGCTTACCCTGTCCTATGGTTAGTCAAGGGAAAAGAGAAGCCCCCGTGGGGACAACGCATACAACTGAACTGATGCCTGAAGCCAAACTTCATCACCGCCTGCTCATCCTGGTTCTCGGGCTATGCCTGAACCTGACGCCTCTGCAGGCCTGGAGCATCAGCGGCGATGACCTGCCGGATATCGGCGCGGCATCCGGCAACCTGTTCACACCCGCCCAGGAGAAACAGCTGGGCAAGACCTTCATGCGCTATATCCGTGCCACCCAGCCGGTGATCACGGATCCCCTGATGGACGACTACATCAACAAACTGGGCAACTCCCTGGTGGAGCACAGCCAGGAGCAGGGTTCGAAGTTCACTTTCTTCCTGGTGGACAGCCCCCAGGTGAACGCCTATGCCGGCCCTGGCGGCTACATCGGCGTGTACACCGGCCTGGTGCTCACCACCCAGTCGGAGAGCGAACTGGCCGCCGTACTCGCCCACGAAATCACCCACGTCACCCAGAAGCATCTGCAGCGCGCCTGGTATGCGGCCAGCAACATGAGTCTGGTACAGGGCGCGGCACTGCTTGCCGCCATCATCCTTGGTGCCACCGCCGGTGGCGATGCAGCCATCGCTGCAACCATGGGCGCCCAGGCTGCAATGCAGCAGCAACAGATCAACTTCACGCGTCAGAACGAGAAAGAAGCGGATCGCCTGGGCATCAATATCCTGCACGATGCCGACTACGACCCTCACGCCATGCCCACCTTCTTCGCCCGCATGGGCCGCGCCAACAAGAGCTACGGAACCGAACTCCCCGAATTTCTGCGTACCCACCCGGTAACCAACTCGCGTATCGCAGACTCCCTGGGTCGTGCAGAAAAATTTCCCTACCGGCAACGCCCTGACAGTCTCCGTTACCTGCTGTTGCGTGCCAGCCTGCGGCAACAGAGCTTCGAAGAACCGGACGAAGCTATCAGGCACTTCCGCACCTTGCTCAAGGAAGGACGCTACCGGGACGAAGCGGCCACCCATTATGGACTGAGCCTGGCACTGCTGCGCGCTGACCATTACCGGGAAGCATCAGACGAGCTGAACAAGCTGATGCAGGAACATCCCGACACACTGGAGTATGTCGTGACGGCATCACGCACACACATGGAAGCCGGCCGCAAGAAACAGGCCATTAACCTCCTCGAACAAAGCGCACACAAATTTCCATTGAGCTATCCCCTGCAGGTAACGCTGTCCGAGTTCTATCTGCGCGCTGGCCTGGCCGACAAAGCCTACAAGAAGCTGAAGCTGCTGGCATCCCTGCAACCGGAGAATACACAGACTTACAAACTCCTGGCGCAGGCAGCAGCCGCGCTTGGCAACAAGGCCGAAAGCCATGAGTTCATGGCCATGCACTATTATCTGATGGGTGCACTGGAAGCTTCACTCATGCAATTGAAAATCGCCTTGCGCGTGCCGGGGCTGGATTTTTACCGCACGGCCAGACTCGAATCACAACTGAAAAAAGTGCAGCTGGAAATAGATGAACTGAAAAAGGAACACGACAAATAAAGCACCGGCCGTTACCACTCTTCTCGCGCTTTTCTTTCTGGAAAGTCAAAAAATGCTGAAAATAACGCGATATTTTGCCGTTTACGTCAACTGAAACCACTTTTTCACTATGGCAACAAAAAATATTATGCTAAGTTTCGCTACGGAATTACCCGAAAACACGAGGAGAGTAATCTGATGGTAAAGAAGACCACCAAAAAAGTTGCTGTTCAAGCAGCTCCCAAAAAGTTGACCGCCATTGCCAAGAAGCAAACCAAGAGTGAAATTCTGACCGCTATCGCTGAAGACACGGGTTTATCCAAGAAGGATGTTGCCGCCGTGTTCGCTTCCCTGGGCGATCTCATTACCAGACATATCAAGAAGCGCGGCTCCGGTGAATTTGCCATTCCCGATACCGGTGTGAAGATCCGCCGTGTGAAAAAGCCTGCCCGCAAAGCCCGCATGGGCCGCAACCCGGCAACCGGTGAAGCCATAAAAATTGCAGCAAAGCCAGCCAGCACTACTGTCAAGGTTACCGCGCTGAAAGCACTCAAGGATGCCGTGTCCAGATAATCTGTAACAAAAGGCTAACGCCCGAACAAGAAAAGCCGGCATCAGCAGTGATGCCGGCTTTTTTATAGTGATTTCTACAGTTGGCGCAAAGTCAGCACACCATCACGCTGGATTAACTCCAGCTTCTTGAGGAAGCTCATGCCAAGCAGTACCTGGTCTGCAGGTTTCAGATCCGGCAGGATCGTGGCCCGCACATTGCGCAATTCTATGACGCCCAGCTTCACTCGATCCAGCGTGGTCTGCCATACAGCCACCACGCCATTGGCCGTATGACTGAAAGCCCCACCCCGCTTCTCCAGGCCCAACCGGTCCGCCAGCGCTTCCGATACGGCAACGTCTGTCGCACCCGTGTCGAGCAGGAAAACCACCGGATAGCCATTGATCGTTCCGCTGGCGACATAATGCCCCTGTGCATTGCGTTCCAGCACGACTTCCCTGACGCCCTGCTCAGATACCCTGCCGCCGGGATTGCTGTTGGGGTTCTCCCGCCGCTCCAGCACACCACCAAAGAACAGTGTCAGCAGCGCCAGCAGCAGGACCCAGGCGGCAAAGATCATGCCCTTGCCCAAACCCTGCCCCGGTGGAGATGCCATCAGCTTTCCGCTTCAGTCCTGTCTGTACTGCGATCAGGATCCCGAGGACAGCTGACGGTGAGGACGGATCATCGGCCGCTGATCACGCCCCCTGGGCATGTACATGGTCTGGCGGAACTGCCGGCGATAGTGAACCACGGCGCTCTGACCATTGGCCATCACGTCGAACACCTTCCAGCCATCCTTCGCCTTGTAGAAACGGAAATCCAGGCGTGTGGGATAACCCTGCGGCCCACGGATCGCGGTGGTCACCACGCCGGTGCGGGCATTGGGATGCATACGCTGTGAAACGACGTTGACCGTCTGGTTGTTGTAGCTGACCAGGCGCTGCACCATGGTGGAAAGGAACTCCTCTTTGATACGCTGCGCCATGCGGCCGCGCTGACCTTCGCTCATGTGGCGGTACATGTTGCCGGCTGCGGATTTGGCCATGTAGGCAAAATCGAAATAGGGCGCCACTTCGTTGTCCAGGTATTTCCGCAGGGAATCTGTATCCAGGTTCTTGCTATGCAGGCGCTTGAGCAGGCGCCCCATCCCTTCCTCCAGCACTGCGGCAGGGCTGCCCTTGGTAAACGCCGGTGCTGCCGGCGGTGGCATGGGCGCCATCTGCCGGGGCATGGGTGGCGCATAACCGTAAGCAGGCATCGCTGTACCCGGCTGTGCCTGGGCAACACCCATGCTCACTGCTGCCAACAAAGTAAATACTGTTCTTTTCATTGTCTCTTCCTCCTCTACTGTGAATCTTGCTTCACGCCAGGACTCGCGTCGGGCGCAGCTGTTAACTGGTTACCGTCTATAAATAGCTATCTTTTTCGGGCAGCTCCAGATAATTAGCGCATGCCAATATACTGAATTAATTAATCACCTGCCTTGACAAGGATATTGTCGTTTGCAGGGAGCGAT
>NZ_JBHNMF010000147.1:0-7126 GCF_048562965.1 Thiolapillus sp.
GATGGATAACCATGGCGTTATGCTTCCTCCAGGTTTTGCGTGAGCCAGTCGTTCAATATCTGGCGGGTTCGGAACAAAGGATAGCTCCTTTTTGGAATATAATCACATGGTACCCGACACTGCGCGGCTTCCCCACCATCATGCTGTTCGTGGCAGGCGAGGAAATCGCCCGCTTTGCCGGCAACCGGGCCAGTCACTGGATTCGCGACTGGCTGGAGCAGCACCTTCCCGCCTGAAACAGGCGTTCGGTTCACATACTGAACCCGGTTTGAGGTTAGAATAAGCAGCCCCGATATCCGGATCACGCTATGCCCTGGCTACAAGCACATCTCGAAGTGGAAAAATCCCAGGCACCTCTCATCGAGTTGCTGTTCGAACAGCTGGGCGCGATTTCCATCACCCTGGCCGATGCCGAGGACGAGCCCATGCTCGAACCCCCGCCGGGAGCAATGCCCCTGTGGAGCCATACCCGGGTGACCGCCCTGTTCGAAAACAGCACGGATGCCGACGACCTGCGCGCCCGCATCGACCGGACACTGTCCAGGGACAACAGTCAGAAACTGCGGCTGGAAATCCTCGAGGACCAGGCTTGGGAGCGCACCTGGCTGGAGCACTTCCGGCCCATGCAGTTTGGACAGCGCCTGTGGATCTGCCCCACGGGCAAACAGGTGACAGCGCCGGACGCAACCGTCATACACCTGGATCCCGGCCTGGCCTTCGGCACCGGCACCCATCCCACCACCGACCTGTGCCTGCAATGGCTGGACGGGGCCAGCCTGAAAGGCAGGACCGTCATCGACTTCGGCTGCGGCTCCGGCTCCGGCATCCTGGCCATTGCCGCACTGAAACTGGGCGCCGCCCGCGCCATCGCCATGGATCACGACCCCCAGGCACTCATCGCCACCCACAACAACGCGGTGCAGAACGCCGTATCAGAATGCCTGGAAACCTGCACCCCGGAGGACTTCCACCCCGAAGCCGCCGACGTGGTGCTCGCCAACATTCTCGCCAACGTACTGACGGCGCTGGAGGACAGTATCAGTCCCCTGGTCAGACCCGGCGGGCAGCTGATACTCTCAGGCATTCTCGAGGATCAGGCACAGGCGGTCATGCAGGCCTATGAGCCCGGCATCAGCTTCCTTCCCCCCGCGCGCCTCGGCGAGTGGGTTCGCCTGGACGGGACACGCACATGAAAACCCGCTGCCCTCACTGCAAACTGATCTACAACATCCGCACATCCACGCTGAAAAAAGCCGATTTCAAGGTGGTTTGCAGCGAATGCCATCATGTATTCACCGTAAAGGGCAACCCGGATGCGCCGGACGAAGCCCCGAAGCCGCCACCCGAAACCGATACGGACATCCAGATCGAAGACCTGCAGCCCGATGAGGAAATGCAGGAACTGCTGCTGCAACTGCAGGACTCTCTGGACAAGCAGGAAAAGCGTGGCGACAACTCCGAGTCTGACAAAAAGCCCCCTTCGGATACTCCCCGGGAGACAGCACCGGCAGAAAAGGCGGACAGCGATTTACCGGACACCGAACCCGCCGAAGCACTCCAGCCTCCGGGGGAAAGCGCCAAAGCGCCGGAAGAAAACAACGGTGAAAAGAAAGCTGGCGGAGACAGCGGCGCGAAAGATGACGGGGAAACACCTTTTGCACCCGAACTCACCCCGCCGAGAAAGTCCGCACCCCTGTTCGCCACTTTGTCTGTGATCCTGCTGCTGTGCGCCGCGCTGCTACAGTTTGCCTGGATCGAAAAAGCAAGGCTCCTGAAGTACCCCCGGCTGCGCGCTGCTGCGGAGACGGTCTGCCCCTATATCGGCTGCACCCTGCCCCAACTGAAACACAGGGTCCAGCCGTTTCGCGTGGTGGACCGCACCCTGGTTGCTGACAGCGCCAGTCCCGGTGTCTATCGTCTCGACATCCTGATGCGCAACGACAGCAACTCCGCACAGAAGCTCCCTGCCCTGCAGCTGAGCCTGCTCGATCACCGGCAAGTTACCGTTGCCAGGCGCACCTTTGCACCTCAAACCTATATGGCCAGGGACAACGATCCCGACAAAACCGTACAGACGGGTGAACTCCTGGAGATTCACCTGAAGCTGCAACCCGCCAGCGCCGACATTTCCGGCTTCGAGCTGGATTTTATCCCGGCGGACTCCTGATGCAGATCGGCAACCACAGGCTGTCCGGCAATCTCATACTGGCACCCATGGCAGGCATCACGGATCTGCCCTTCCGCCAGCTGTGCCGGCGTTTTGGCGCGTCACTGGCCGTATCGGAAATGATCAGCGCAGATACCAGCCTGTGGGGCAGCAGGAAAACCCAGACCCGCCTGCATCACGAAGGAGAAGACTCACCTATTGCGGTGCAGATCGTGGGTACGGATCCCGAAAAACTTGCCCTGGCTGCCCGTATCAATGTGGATTACGGCGCGGAGGTCATCGATATCAACATGGGCTGCCCGGCGAAGAAAGTCTGCAAGGTGGCCGCCGGCTCAGCGCTGATGCGCGACGAAAGCCTGGTGGGGCGCATACTGGAAGCTGTCGTCGGCGCCGTAGACGTGCCCGTGAGCCTGAAAATGCGCACCGGCTGGGACAGGCAAAGCATCAATGCTCCCACTATCGCCAGAATTGCCGAAGAAAGCGGCATCTGGATGCTGTCGGTGCATGGCCGCACCCGCGCCTGCAAATTTGCGGGTGAAGCGGAGTACGAAACCATTCGCGAAGTAAAACAGGCAGTTAGCATTCCGGTGGTTGCCAATGGCGATATTCAGGATGAAAAAAAGGCAAAACAGGTGCTGAAATTTACCGGCGCTGACGCTATCATGATAGGCCGTGCAGCACAAGGGCAGGCCATGGATCTTTCGCCAGATTGCCCACTATCTCGCCACCGGCGAGCAGTTGCAGGAGCCGGAATCGCAGTGGATTGGGGATCTGCTGCTGGAGCACCTGGAAGCGCTGTACAGCCTGTATGGCCAGCGGCATGGCGTGCGCATCGCGCGCAAACACATCGCCTGGTACAGCAGGCATCTGCGGGGAGCCGCAACATTTCGCCAGAAAATCAATCAGGTGGAAGACACAAAAGGTCAGCAAGACCTGATCAAAGCGTTTTTTTATTGCCGGGACTCAAGGGGGAAGGCAGCGTGAGTTTTGAAGATATGGGCAGCAGCATGAATGCCGAAACCTTTGTAGTGGACAAGCAGTCCCGGGAAGAATCCCTGAGCGACTGCGTTCGTGATGCGCTCAACAGCTATTTCACCCAGCTCGATGGCCATGGCGCCAACAACCTGTTTCAGCTGGTCATGGAAGAGGTCGAACGCCCCCTGTTCCAGACCGTGATGGAACACACCAACGGCAACCAGACCCGGGCCGCTGCCGTACTGGGCATCAGCCGCAGCACCCTGCGCAAGAAACTGGCGCTCTACGACATCTGATCCAATACCCACCATCCCCGCAAGCCCCTGTTCCCCAACAACTTTTCAGGAATCCCTATCATGACCACCATTACCCGAGCCCTCATCAGTGTTTCAGACAAGGAAGGCGTCACCGAATTCGCCCAGGGCCTGGCCCAGGCCGGCGTCGAAATCCTCTCCACCGGCGGCACCGCGAAACTTCTGGCCGACAACGGCATTCCCGTCATCGAGGTCAGCGACTACACCGGCTTTCCGGAGATGATGGATGGCCGGGTGAAGACCCTGCACCCGAAGATCCACGGCGGCATCCTCGGGCGCCGGGGCACGGACGACGCAGTCATGGAAGAACACAGCATCGGTCCCATCGACCTGGTGGCGGTGAATCTCTACCCCTTCGAGAAGACCGTGGCCAACCCGGACTGCGACCTGGCCACGGCCATTGAGAATATCGACATCGGCGGCCCCACCATGATCCGCGCCGCGGCTAAAAATCACAAAGACGTTGCCGTGGTGGTGGATCCCGCCGACTATGCCCTGATCCTGTCCGAGATGAAGAACAATGGCAACGCCCTGGATGACGCTTTCCGTTTCCGCCTGGCGGTGAAGACCTTCGAACACACCGCCCGCTACGACGGCGCCATCGCCAACTACCTGGGGACCATCGTTCCCGAAGGTGAAAAGCAGGATTTCCCCAACACCATCAACCTGCAGTACCGCCAGGTTCAGACCATGCGCTACGGCGAGAACCCCCACCAGAAGGCAGCCTTCTTCCGGGAAGACGATGTGCGCGAAGCCTGCATTGCCACCGCCCACCAGCTCCAGGGCAAGGAACTGTCCTACAACAACATCGGCGACACCGACGCAGCCCTGGAATGCGTGAAGCAGTTCAGTGAAGGTCCGGCCTGCGTCATCGTCAAGCACGCCAATCCCTGCGGCGTAGCCATCGGCGACAACCTGCTGGAAGCCTATGACAAGGCCTATGCCACGGACCCCGAGTCCGCCTTCGGCGGCATCATCGCCTTCAACGGCGAGCTGGACGCCGAAACCGCCCAGGCCATTGTGGAACGCCAGTTCGTGGAAGTCATCATCGCACCCGCCGTCTCCGGCGAAGCCGCCGAAGCAGTCGCCGCAAAAAAGAACGTGCGCCTGCTGGAATGCGGTCAATGGAACGAGAACCCGGAGCAACGCCTTGATTTCAAACGTGTAAACGGTGGCCTGCTGGTACAGGATGCCGACCTTTCCCTGTACAACGAACTGAAGGTCGTCACAAAACGCGAACCTACAGAGCAGGAAATGGCTGATCTGCTGTTCACCTGGCGTATCGCCAAATTCGTAAAATCCAACGCTATCGTCTATGGTAAGAACAACATGACCATCGGCGTGGGCGCCGGCCAGATGAGCCGCATCAATTCTGCCCGCATCGCCCGCATCAAGGCCGAACATGCGGGACTGGAGGTAAAAGGCTCCGTCATGGCATCCGATGCCTTCTTCCCCTTCCGCGACGGCATCGACAGCGCGGCCGAAGCGGGCATCGTTGCGGTGATACAGCCTGGCGGCTCCATGCGCGACGAAGAAGTCATCGAAGCAGCCAACGAACACGGCATGGCCATGGTGTTTACCGGCATGCGTCATTTCAGGCACTGAGGAGAGTCAGCACATGAACATTCTTATCATCGGCGGTGGCGGACGCGAACACGCCCTGGCCTGGAAAGCCGCCCAATCCCCCCTGGCGGACAGGATCTACGTTGCCCCCGGCAATGCCGGTACCGCGCTGGAAGAAAAGATGGAGAATGTGGACATTGCGGCTGACGATGTCAAAGGCCTGCGTGATTTCGCCCTGCAGAACGGCATCGGCCTGACCATCGTCGGCCCGGAGCAACCCCTGGTGGCCGGTATCGTGGATATTTTCACTGCCGCCGGCCTGAAATGCTTCGGCCCTACCAAGCGGGTGGCCCGGCTGGAAGGCTCCAAGGCATTCGCCAAGGACTTTCTCGCCCGCCACGAGATACCCACCGCCGATTACGGCAGCTTTTCGGATGTGGACGAGGCCCTGGAATACCTGTACAAGATGGGCGCCCCCATCGTCATCAAGGCAGACGGTCTGGCTGCGGGCAAGGGCGTGATCCTCGCTCACGACATGAAGACCGCAGAAGACACGGTGCGAGACATGCTGTCGGGCAACAGCTTCGGCGAAGCCGGCCACAAGGTGGTCATCGAGGAATTTCTCAACGGCGAGGAAGCCAGCTTTATCGTCATGGCCGACGGCAAACATGTCCTGCCCATGGCCAGCTCCCAGGATCACAAGGCGGCCAACGAAGGCGATACCGGTCCCAATACCGGTGGCATGGGCGCCTATTCCCCGGCTCCCGTGGTCACGGAGGAAATGCATCAGAGGATCATGGCCCAGATCATCGAACCCACCATCGCCGGCATGTCAGCTGACGGCACACCCTATACCGGCTTCCTCTATGCCGGGGTGATGATCGATGCCGAAGGCAATCCCCGGGTGCTGGAATTCAACTGCCGTTTCGGTGATCCGGAAACCCAACCCATCATGATGCGCATGCAGTCCGATCTGGTGGCCCACTGCCTGGCGGCTCTGGAAGGCGAGCTGGACGGGGAAGAAGCCCGCTGGAGCAAGCAGGCCGCCGTGGGGGTTGTCCTGGCTGCCGGCGGTTATCCCGACGCCTACGAAACCGGCGATATCATTGAAGGCCTGCCTGAGGAAGAAATGGCAGATACCAAGGTGTTTCATGCAGGCACCGCCGAAAAGGACGGCCACATCGTCACCGCCGGTGGCAGGGTGCTTTGCGTGACCGCCCTGGGCGACAGCGTGACGGAAGCACAACAGAAAGCCTATGCCCTGGTGGACAGAATCAGCTGGAAAAACATGCAATACCGCAAGGACATCGCCTACCGCGCTATTGCCAGAGAGCAGAAGGACTGAGTTGTCACGTCCGGACAGGTTGTCCACACAGATGCCCACGCTGTATCTCAACCGTTGTGATCAGACCGGCGCCAGGCTCATGCTTGGGCTGGCGCTGCTGATCATCACCTACATGGCGCTCACGCCCATCCCGGATCTGCTGCAGCAAAATGTAAACGACAAGCTGGGCCATGCCCTGGCTTTTGTTTTGCTGGCCTTCCTCACCCATGCCAGCTGGCCCAACACGGCTTTCAGCTGGCGTCACGGCCTGCCTCTGCTTGGCTACGGCATTTTTCTGGAATGCGCTCAGTATTTTGTGCCGGGACGTTTTTTCTCCCTCTGGGATGTCGTGGCCGATACCGCCGGTATAGGCCTGTATCTGCTGTTGCTGGTATTTCTAATCAGAAGCCCTTCGAGAAAACACACTGCCATTGAGGAAGATAGCTCTACGGGGCATCGTTCCCCTGGTTCGTCTCGTACGCAATCTTGATACCAACAACTTTCACGATGCCGCAATTGTCCTCAGCAGCATCGGCTTCACGAACCCAGCCAAACTGCAAGGTATCACCCGCATGTGCATTGACTATCCAGTATCGATGAACAATGATTTTATTGCCGGCGCTGTACGCGGGAAAATCGGAAGCAGTTCCATATTGATGAGTATAACCTGAATCCGTGATTCCAGAACGTCAAAACCCGCATTTTACCGACATGACTCGGCAGGAGCCTCTGTAATCGGCATGACATCGAATATTTGTCTGGATGGATCAGCAAATTGATGCT
>NZ_JBHNMF010000148.1:0-7083 GCF_048562965.1 Thiolapillus sp.
CTAAACGTGGACCACAAAACTATCTTGTCAATTAACGCCATTTTGTTGACACATCTGCAGCAGGACAGTGTTTGTAAAGCCGGATCAGGGAATAGCGGGCAGGTGGCAGATCAAAACACTCCTCAATCGAGTGCAGAAATTCAAATCATATGTGTACGGGGATGTACGATTGGTGGAAGCTGAGATACAACCTCGGTCAAATCACCGACCAACATGTAGTGGATGCGGCCAAAGAAGGCCAGGGTAAGATCGGTCGCCGGAGCAGCTGTTCGAGTTTATTCCTTCAGCACGAAAAAGCAGCTCTTCAGCGGCATTGTGGAGGACCTGAATGCCAAAGCAAAACTGGCTGCCAGAAAAGCGTACGGCTTTCAGACCTACCAAGCTGCTGAAATTGCTTTCTATCACGCGCTTGGGGCAATACCCGTACCGGAAACCACCCACGAATTTTTCTGTGGAGGCACAAAAAAGGGGCCCTATGGACCCCTTCTTCATATTTGGCGGAGAGGGAGGGATTCGAACCCTCGATACGGGATTACCGTATACACACTTTCCAGGCGTGCTCCTTCAGCCACTCGGACACCTCTCCAATTTACTACTTCGTTTCGCCTGCATCGCAAGCAACATCCCTGTGTCGCACCCAGCTCGGCTTCCTGCCTCGCGTGCGTCGGACTTCCTTTGTTCACTGGACAAAGGCTTCCGACTTACCCACTCGGACACCTCTCCAGTTTTACTACTCCGTTTTGCCTGCCTCGCAAGCGCGATCCTCGCAAAACAGGGTGCGAAGATTAAACTACTTCGGCTTCCAGCGCAATGCTTGGGCCAGATTTCCCACAAACTTTCCATGCAAATTCCCATCGAAAGCAAGATTCAGTATAGTTCCGTATTCCCTGGCGCTTCCCACCCACCTCCATGAAGAAGAAAAACCGGCCCACACTTGCTGAAAAAGCGGATATCCACGAACTCTATGAACTGTCTGTACAGTGTTCGGAAGCAGAAGTGGATTTTGTTGCTGATACCTACAGGGAACTTCGGGCAAAACCGGCCAGACTGCTGCGCGAGGACTTCTGTGGCACAGCCAATGTCTGCTGCGAGTGGGTGAAGCGGCGCAAGCACAACCGCGCCATCGGCGTCGACTTGGACAAATCTGTGCTTCATTGGGGTAAGACCCACAACCTTTCCCGGCTGAAAGACGCCGAACGCAAGCGTATAGAACTGATCAACGCAGACGTGCTCCGGGTGGAAACTGAATCACCTGATATTGTTTCCGCCATGAATTTCAGTTACTGGCTGTTCAAGGACAGGAACACGCTCAAGAAATACTTCGAGCGCGTTCATCACAGCCTGAAGAAAGACGGCATTTTCTTTCTGGACTTCTACGGCGGCTACGACAGCCTTCACGAGGTGGAAGAAGACAGGGAAATCGAAACCGACCAGGGCAGTTTCACCTATATCTGGGAACAGGCGGAGTTCAACCCCATCAGTCACGACCTGACCTGCTACATCCATTTCGCTTTCGAGGACGGCTCACGACTGGATCAGGCTTTTGCCTATCACTGGCGACTATGGACGCTTCCGGAAATACAGGATCTGCTGCGTGAAACCGGCTTCGAGGTCACCGTTTACTGGCAGGGATGGGACGAGGACGGCGAACCGGATGGCGAATTCTATCCCGCGACAGAAGCGGATGCAGATGCCGGCTGGATCACCTACATTACCGCTGAAAAAACCGCATGAAATCCCTGATCCCCCGGCGCTCCATCAAGTCACAAGACCCAGTTCCTTGAGATGTTTGATCTCATCCCGCACTTTGGCAGCTTCTTCGAATTCCAGATCCCGCGCATGCTGGTACATGGCATCTTCCAGCGCCTTGAGCTTTTTCGCCAGATCCCTGGGTGACAGGCTGGCGTAGGCCGCCTCTTCTTCAGCCACCCTGGCATATTCACGGGCACTCTTCTGCCCACCAGGATAAGCCGATTCCATGATGTCGGCGATTTTCTTCTGGATGGTTTTTGGCGTGATGCCATGCTCTTCATTGAACGCAACCTGCTTTGCCCGGCGGCGTTCGGTCTCTTCGATAGCCTGTTTCATGGATCCGGTCATCCGGTCGGCATACAGGATCGCCTTGCCCCTAACATTACGCGCCGCACGGCCTATGGTCTGAATCAGCGAGCCCACGGAACGCAGGAAGCCTTCCTTGTCCGCGTCCAGAATGACCACCAGGGACACTTCGGGCATGTCCAGCCCTTCCCTGAGCAGGTTGATGCCCACCAGCACGTCGAATTCTCCCAGGCGCAGGTCGCGGATGATCTCCACCCGCTCCACGGTGTCGATGTCCGAATGCAGGTAGCGCACCCGCACATCATGCTCCATGAGGTAATCCGTGAGATCCTCTGCCATCTTCTTGGTCAGGGTGGTGACCAGTACCCGGTCCCCCTCAGCCACGCGCAAATGTATCTCCGAAAGCAGGTCGTCCACCTGGGTGGTGGCAGGACGCACCTCCACTTCCGGGTCCACAAGTCCCGTGGGCCGCACCACCTGTTCCACCACTTCGCCGGAATGGCTGATCTCGTATTCCCGGGGAGTGGCGGAGACATAGATCGCCTGGGGACAGCGGCTTTCGAACTCATCGAATCTCAGGGGCCGGTTGTCCAGGGCGGAAGGCAGGCGGAAACCGTATTCCACCAGGGTTTCCTTGCGCGAACGGTCGCCCTTGTACATGGCGCCCAACTGGGGAATGGTGACGTGGGATTCGTCCACTACCAGCAGGGAATCCGGCGGCAGGTAGTCGAACAGGGTGGGCGGCTGCTGGCCCGATTCACGACCGCTGAGGTAGCGGGAATAGTTCTCGATACCCGAGCAGTAACCCAGCTCCAGCATCATCTCCAGATCAAAACGCGTGCGCTGCTCCAGGCGCTGGGCTTCCAGCAGCTTGTTCGTGTCACGCAGCTGGTCCAGGCGTTCTTTCAGCTCGACCTTGATCTGCTCCACCGCATCGAGAATAGTCTCCCGGGGCGTGACATAGTGGGTCTTGGGATACACGGTGTAACGCGGCACCCGGCGCTGCACTTCCCCTGTCAGCGGGTCGAAAAGCGCAATGGACTCGATCTCGTCATCGAACAGTTCGATGCGCACCGCTTCGTCCTCGGTTTCTGCCGGGTGAATGTCGATGACATCGCCCCGCACCCGGTAGGTGCCGCGATGCAGTTCAACTTCGTTGCGGGTGTACTGCAATTCGGTCAGGCGCCGCAGGATGGCGCGGTGATCCACCGGCTCACCCCGCACCAGGTGCAGGAGCATGGACATGTACTGGCGTGGATCACCCAGGCCGTAGATGGCGGATACCGTGGCCACGATGATGGTGTCACGCCGTTCCAGCACCGCCTTGGTGGCCGACAGGCGCATCTGTTCCACATGCTCGTTGATGGAGGCGTCTTTCTCGATGAAGGTATCCGAGGCAGGCACATAGGCCTCGGGCTGGTAATAGTCGTAGTAGGAAACAAAATACTCCACGGCATTGTGGGGAAAAAACTCCCGGAACTCGCCATAGAGCTGCGCCGCCAGGGTCTTGTTGGGCGCCAGCACGATGGCCGGGCGCTGCAGTTCCTGTATCACGTTGGCGATACTGAAGGTCTTGCCCGAGCCGGTCACACCCAGCAGGGTCATGCCCGCCTCACCGTTGCGCACACCTTCCGTCAGCCGGGCGATGGCCTCAGGCTGGTCGCCTCCGGGCGAAAAATCGGAAACAAGCTGAAATTCTTTCGTCATGGGGATTCTTACTGTGGCGATGTTGGGCTATGATAACAACCATAAAGGAATCGCGAGCAATTAACCTGAAACCGATCAGATATGAACATCAAACTTTCCAGTCGCGTACAGGCAGTCAAGCCCTCTCCTACCCTGGCAATCACAGCCCGGGCAGCCGCATTGCGTGCTGCCGGTGAAGATGTCATCGGTCTCGGCGCCGGAGAGCCGGATTTCGATACGCCGGAGCATATCAAGAATGCCGCCAAGAAGGCCATGGACGAGGGCAAGACCAAATACACGCCGGTGGACGGTACTGCCTCACTGAAGCAGGCAGTGATCGACAAGTTCCGGCGTGACAACGGGTTCGAATACACGCCGGAGCAGATTCTTGTCTCCAGCGGCGGGAAACAGAGTTTCTTCAACATGGCCCAGGCCCTGCTGGATCCGGGCGATGAGGTGATCATTCCGGCGCCTTACTGGGTATCCTATCCCGACATGGTGATCCTGGCCGGCGCCGCCCCCGTACTGGTGCATGCCGGTGCAGACCAGCAGTTCAAGATCACGCCCGCACAGCTGGAAGCCGCTATCACCGACAATACCCGGCTGTTCGTCATCAACAGTCCTTCCAACCCCACGGGCATGGCCTACACACGGGAAGAACTGGAAGCCCTGGGCGAAGTCCTGCGTGATCATCCGCGGGTCACCATCGCCACGGACGACATGTACGAACACATCCGCTGGACAGGCATGCCTTTCGTCAACATCCTCAATGCCTGTCCGGACCTGTATGACCGCATACTGGTGCTGAACGGCGTTTCCAAGGCCTATTCCATGACCGGCTGGCGTATCGGCTATGCCGGCGGGCCGGCGGACATCATCAAGGCGATGAAAAAGATCCAGTCCCAGAGCACCTCCAACCCCTGCTCCATTTCCCAGTATGCTGCGGAAGAGGCACTGAACGGCCCCCAGGACTGTATCGGCGAAATGCTCACCCAGTTCAAGAAGCGCCATGACTACGTGGTCGAGCGGGTCAATGCCATCGGCATGGAAGCCCTGTCCACGGACGGCACCTTCTACGTATTCCCTTCCGTACAGGGGTTCATCGAGCGCCTGGACGGCATCCACGATGACGTGGAGCTGGCCGAATACCTGATCGAAAAGGCGGGCGTAGCGCTTATTCCGGGTACCGCTTTCGGCATGCACGGGCATATCCGTTTTTCCGTCGCCACCAGCATGGAGAACCTGGAAAAAGCCCTGGACCGCATCACCGCCATCTGATTCACCTTTCGGGCCACGCAGCAGCGTGACCCAGTCGTTCGAGAACACATTTATGGAACTGAATTCCCTGACAGCCGTATCCCCCATCGATGGCCGATACGCTTCCAAGACCGAAAACCTGCG
Source organism: Thiolapillus sp. (assembly GCF_048562965.1). Taxonomy (NCBI): domain Bacteria; kingdom Pseudomonadati; phylum Pseudomonadota; class Gammaproteobacteria; order Chromatiales; family Sedimenticolaceae; genus Thiolapillus; species Thiolapillus sp. The sequence continues at coordinate 5,146 of NZ_JBHNMF010000148.1, forward strand.
TACCATCTTCAGCGAATACGGGCTGATCTACCACCGCGTGCTGGTGGAAGTCCGCTGGCTGCAATCCCTGGCGGCCCACGAAAAGATCGATGAAGTCCCCGGCCTGAGCGATCATGCCAACGGCATTCTGGAAAAGATAATCGCTGACTTTTCCCTGGAAGATGCGCAGCGCGTGAAAAACATCGAGCGCACTACCAACCACGATGTGAAGGCGGTGGAATACTTCCTCAAGGAGAAGATCGCCGGCAATGACGAACTGGAAGCCATCAGCGAATTCATTCATTTTGCCTGCACTTCCGAGGACATCAACAACCTCTCCCACGCACTGATGCTGCGCGAAGGCCGGGACGCGGCACTGCTGCCACAGATGGATGCCACCATCCACGCCATCCGTGAACTCGCCCACGAGCTCGCAGACGTACCCATGCTTTGCCGCACCCACGGGCAACCCGCTTCGCCATCCACCATGGGCAAGGAGATGGCCAACGTGGTGCACCGCCTGCGGGGACAGCGTGAAAAAGTGATCGGCGTTGCCCTGCTGGGCAAGATCAACGGCGCCGTGGGCAACTACAATGCGCACCTGAGCGCCTATCCGGACATCGACTGGGCCGCTCATGCGGAAAAGTTTGTCGAGAGCCTGGGGCTGATCTGGAATCCCTACACCATACAGATTGAACCCCACGACTACATGGCGGAACTTTTCGACGCCGTGAGCCGGTTCAACAACATCCTCATCGACTTCAGCCGGGATGTCTGGGGCTATATCTCCCTGGGCTATTTCAAGCAGAAGACCATCGCCGGTGAAGTGGGCTCCTCCACCATGCCGCACAAGGTCAACCCCATCGATTTCGAGAATGCCGAGGGCAACTTCTGCCTGGCCAACGCCCTGCTCGGCCACCTCAGCATGAAGCTGCCGGTGTCCCGCTGGCAGCGTGATCTCACCGATTCAACGGTACTGCGCAACATGGGCGTAGGTTTCGCCTACAGTATGATTGCCCTGAATTCCATGCAGCGCGGCATCGGCAAGCTCGAAGCCAATGCCGACAAAATGCTGGAAGACCTGAACGCCAACTGGGAAGTGCTGGCAGAACCCATACAAACGGTCATGCGCCGCTACGGCATCGAAGAACCCTACGAGAAGCTCAAGGCACTGACCCGCGGCCAGCGCCTCAACCGGCAGGACATGCAGGCGTTCATCGACACGCTGGAACTGCCGGATGCGGTAAAAGAGGAACTGAAGGCACTGAGCCCGGCCACCTATGTGGGCAATGCCGAGGCACAGGCCAGGGCCATCTGAATCCTGACCCGATACCTTGCTGGCAAACAGTGCATCACGTCTGGGCGTCTATTGGCGCCAGATCAATATATTCAGTCTTCCCGCACCCGGCCACGCAATGCCTTGGTCTTCCCCCGTTTCACCTTGCTGTCCACGCGCCGTTTCTGTGAGCCTTTGGTCGGCCGGGTCGCCCGTCTGGCTTTCTGAACCACGGCAACACTTTTGATCAGCTGCTGCAGACGCTGCAGCGCATCCTCCCGGTTTTTCTCCCGGGTACGATGCTGCTGCGCCTTGATAACGATGACGCCCTCCTTGTTGATGCGCCTGTCCCGCAACCGCAACAGGCGCTCCTTGTAGAAATCCGGCAGAGAAGATGCCCGGATATCGAAACGCAGATGAATGGCCGATGAAACCTTGTTGACGTTCTGCCCGCCGGCACCCTGCGCGCGAATGGCCGAGAACTCCAGTTCATCGTCAGGAATCGCAACCTTGGAAGATATCTGTAGCATTACCGCCTGCTCATGAATGATTGTTAACCTGGCGGGGGAATAGCACGACAGGCTAGCCCTCTTCAGCGGGGATGGTGTAGATAGTCTGCGTGGCTCTTCCCCAAATGGAGTGGGTAGATTATCGTAATCCCCTATGAGAGACAAAGACCTATA
>NZ_JBHNMF010000149.1:0-7015 GCF_048562965.1 Thiolapillus sp.
TTAAGTGAATGGAGGGCAGATGTACGGAAAAATGCCGCATCGGCCTGCCGGAATGTGGTTTCAGGGTGGAATCCCGGGAATACAGGAATTGCGGGTAGAAAATGAGCCTGAATGACCGGCTCAGGGCAATGCAAAGCAATCTGACAAACAGAAACGTTGGTCAGAAAGAATGATGTATTGGGGCAAGTACAGCGTCAGCAGGATATCGACCACAGGCTGCTGGCGGAAAGAGTGACGCAGGGAAGGAGGATGTCCCTTCCCTGGTTCATTTTTTTGACGGGGAAACGTAAGGTTTCCCCGTCAATGAAATCAGTGTTTTTTCGCTGTGTTTTCGATGGCTTCGCCACCTTTCTGGATATCCTTGCCGACGCCTTCCACGGTGCTGCAGCCGCTGAGACCAAACAGGGAAAGAAGAGAAAGGAGCATGGTGACAATGAGGACTTTTTTCATGATATTTTCCTTGCTGTTGATGGTTACAGTCAGGCTGAATGCTATCGTATTGCCATTGAAAAAACCAGAGAGGTCAATGCCCGTGCAATTTCTGTTTCACTGCAGCATCCGCCCCTGAATTCGGGTTAGAATAGATTGCTGTTTTTCAGGGTTCACCCGGATTATGACCGATTTTTCTATATTGACCGCGCCAGGCATCAGTGACCTGCAGCCCTATGTTCCGGGGAAACCCATAGAGGAACTGGAGCGAGAGCTAGGTTTGTCGGGAACCATCAAGCTGGCTTCCAACGAGAATCCCCTGGGTCCCAGTCCCCTGGGTGCACAGGCTGCTGCCAATGCCATCGCGGGCATCAACCTGTACCCGGATGACAGTGGTTACAGGCTCAAGGCGAAACTGGCGGGCATTCATGGCCTTGAACCGGAGCAGCTGGTTTTGGGCGCCGGTTCCAGCGACGTGATCGACATGGTGGCGCGAAGCTTCCTGTCGCCAGGCCGCAATGCGGTATTTTCCCGTTACAGTTTTGCCATGTACCCTATATATACGACGGTGGCGGGAGCGCAATGCTGGGTCGCCGATGCCTTGCCGCCGGATCATCAGGATATGCCCTACGGCCACGATCTGGATGCCATGGCCAAATTGGTGGACAACGATACCCGGGTGGTTTTTATTGCCAACCCCAACAATCCCACGGGTACCTGGCTGAACCGGGAAGCGCTGCACACCTTCCTGCAGGCATTGCGCGAGGATGTGGTCGTGGTGCTCGACGAGGCCTACACCGAGTATGTCAGTCATGAGGATTTTCCTGACGGCGTGGCCTGGCTGGCGGAATTTCCCAATCTCATCGTCACGCGCACCTTTTCCAAGATCTATGGCCTGGCCGGGCTTCGTATCGGTTACGGCATGGCGGGTGCGTCCCTGATCGATCTGATCAGCCGGGTGCGCCATCCTTTCAATGTGAATATGCCGGCCCTTGCCGCCGCCGAGGCAGCCCTGGATGATGTGGAATTTCTGCGCCGGAGCCGTGAGAACAACGCCCAGGGACTGGCGCAGCTGGCCGCCAGATTTGAAGCGCTCGGACTGGACTACATTCCTTCTGCGGGAAATTTTATCACCGTCGATCTTCGTCGAAATGGCGGTGAAATCTACCAGAAGCTACTGGAAAACGGCGTGATCGTGCGTCCTGTGGTCAACTGCTGCCTGCCCACGCACCTGCGGGTCACCGTGGGAAGCTCCGAAGAGAACGAACGTTTTCTGCGAGTGCTGGAAAAGGTGCTGGCCTCATGATCCGGAAACTGGCCGTTATCGGTGTCGGGCTCATTGGCGGCTCTCTGGCGCGCGCCCTGCGAAAGGCTGGCAAAGTACAGGAGATCGTCGGTTGTGGCCGTGGCAAGGCCAATCTGGAAAAGGCCCTGGAACTGGGTGTGATCGACAGCTACACCCATGATATCGGTGAAGCAGTGGAAGGTGCCGATATGGTGTTCCTCGCCGTTCCCCTGGGTGCGATGAAAGATGCCTTTGCCGCCATGGTCGGGCATCTGGCAGTAGATGCCGTGATCACCGATGGCGGCAGCAGCAAGGCCAGCGTGGTTGCGGACGCCGGGGCAGCTTTTGGTGAAGTGCCTGCCATGCTGGTGCCCGGGCATCCCATTGCGGGTACCGAAAAGAACGGTGTGGAAGCCTCCTTTGCCGAGCTGTATCAGGACCGTCGTGTCATTCTGACGCCCACGGAAAGTACCGATCCCGAGGCGACTGCCCGGGTGAGGGCCATGTGGGAAGCCTGCGGTGCCGAGGTCAGCGAGATGACAGTCGGGCACCATGATGAGGTGCTGGCCGCGACCTCGCATCTGCCGCACATGCTGGCTTTCGGCCTGGTGGATGCCCTGTCGCGCATGAAGGAGAATGACGAGATCTTCCGCTATGCGGCTGGCGGATTTCGCGATTTTACCCGTATCGCCTCCAGCAACCCGGTCATGTGGCGGGACGTCTGTGTCGCAAACGGCCCGGCTCTGAGCAAGATGCTGGCCGCCTTTGCCGAAGAGATGAATGACCTGGCGCAGACCATCGCCGCAGGTGACGGCGAGCATCTCCTGGAAGTGTTTTCCCGCGCCAAGGAAGCGCGGGACCGTTTCGTGGATGGGCTGCCATCCAGACAATCAACCGAGTAGATCATCTTGTCCCATTCAAACATCCGTTTTCATGCCCGCAGCGGAGGCGCCCTGAAAGGCCGCTTGCGCGTTCCCGGTGACAAATCCATTTCCCACCGTTCCATCATGCTGGGTTCCCTGGCAGAAGGCACCACTCATGTGAGTGGTTTCCTCGAAGGTGAAGACAGTCTGGCTACGCTCAATGCTTTTCGTCAGATGGGGGTGAATATCGAAGGTCCGGAGAATGGCCGGGTGGTGATCTGCGGAGTAGGCATGCACGGACTGAAAGCGCCGCAAACGCCACTGGATCTGGGCAATTCCGGCACTTCCATGCGCCTGCTCTCCGGCCTGCTGGCCGGGCAGGGGCTGGATCTGACCCTGACCGGCGATGCTTCCCTGTCCAGCCGTCCCATGCGCCGGGTGACAGAGCCCCTGAGACTCATGGGCGCCAGGGTGGACACGACGGATGCCGGTACCGCCCCCCTGCACATCAGGCCGGTGCCGTCTCTCAAGGCCATCGACTATGAACTGCCTGTAGCCAGCGCCCAGGTCAAATCCTGTGTGCTGCTGGCGGGGCTGTATGCCGATGGCGTCACCTGTGTGACCGAATCGGCCCCAACCCGGGATCATACCGAGCGCATGCTGCAGGGCTTCGGCTATGCACTGCAGCGTGACGGCAGCCGCGTATGCCTGAAAGGCGGTGGCAAACTGATCGCCTGTGACATCGACGTGCCTGCCGATATCTCCTCGGCGGCCTTTTTCCTGGTGGGAGCCAGCATAGCGCCGGGATCGGATCTGACGCTGGAGCACGTGGGTATGAATCCCACCCGGGATGGCATTATCAACATCCTGCGTCTCATGGGAGCGGATATCGAAGTGAGCAACGAGCGCAGTGTGGGCGGTGAGCCGGTGGCCGACCTGCGTGTGCGACACGCGCCTCTGAAAGGTATCCGCATTCCCGAAGACCAGGTGCCCCTGGCCATCGACGAGTTTCCTGCCCTGTTTGTGGCGGCGGCCTGTGCAGAAGGGGAGACCGTGCTTACCGGTGCAGAGGAACTGCGGGTGAAGGAGTCCGATCGCATCCAGGTGATGGCGGATGGCCTGCAGACCCTGGGCGTGGATGCCCGGCCAACGCCGGACGGCATGATCATCCAGGGGGGGCAGATCCACGGTGGCGAGGTGGACAGCCATGGCGATCACCGTATCGCCATGTCCTTCGCCATGGCAGCCCTGCGGTCTGATGGAGATATCCATATCCGTGACTGCGCCAACGTGAATACTTCCTTCCCCGCATTCGACCGTATTGCCGGGGATGCTGGCCTGAAACTGGAGGTGGAGCATGGCTGAAATACCCATACTGACCATCGACGGCCCCAGCGGCTCGGGAAAAGGCACTGTAGCGGCGTGGGTGGCTGAGGTTCTCGGCTGGCATCTGCTCGATTCCGGCGCGCTCTACCGGCTCACGGGCTATGCGGCGCACAAGGCCGGTGTGGATCTTGCCGATCCGGCCGCAGTCGCGCCCATCGCCCGCAACCTGCAGGTGAATTTCGGCGATGGAAAGATTTTTCTGGATGGTGAGGATGTCAGCTTGGCCATACGCACGGAAACGGCGGGCAACAACGCCTCGAAAGTGGCTGCCGTCCCGGAAGTGCGGGCGGCCCTGCTGGACTGGCAGCGGGACTACGCGAAAGCGGCGGGCCTGGTGGCCGATGGCAGGGACATGGGCACCGTGGTTTTCCCGCGGGCAAAGGCGAAAATCTTTCTCGATGCAAGCGCGGAGGAGCGCGCCCGCCGGCGGTATAAGCAGTTGAAGGATAAGGGGATTGATGTTAACCTTTTCGGTCTCATTGCGGAAATCGAAGAACGGGATCACCGTGATCGGAACCGCAGTGTGGCGCCTCTGGTGCCGGCGGAAGATGCGCTGGTCATCGATTCCACAGACATGAACGTGGATACGGTGGTCGAACGCGTGTTGCAAGCGGTACATGAGGTTTATCCTGAAACCAGGACAGCATAACCAACTAAACCTGCTTTCCCTGAACGGAAAGTGTATTTTTTAACCTGAACCAATGGGTCTTTACCTGGACTCAACATGGGTGGCCTGCTCGACAGGTCGGAGTATTTTAACCAATGACTGAAAGTTTCGCGGAGCTCCTCGAAGAGAGCTTTACCAATACCAACCTTAAACCTGGTGCTATCGTTATCGGCACCGTCGTCGGCATCGACAACGAAAGTGTCATCGTCAATGCGGGCCTCAAATCAGAAGGCGTTATCCCCAAAAGCCAGTTCATGAATCAGGATGGAGAACTCGAAGTCTCCGTCGGTGATCAGGTGGAAGTTGCCCTGGAGGCTGTCGAAGACGGCTCCGGCATGACCCGCCTGTCCCGTGAGAAGGCCAAGCGCCATCACGCCTGGGCCAAGCTGGAAAAAGCCTTCGACAACGAAGAAATCGTTACCGGCCGTATTACCGGCAAGGTTAAAGGTGGTTTCACCGTGGATCTTCAGGATCTGCGCGCATTCCTGCCGGGTTCTCTGGTCGATGTCCGCCCCGTGCGCGACACCGCCTACCTGGAAGGGAAAGACCTGGAATTCAAGGTCATCAAGCTGGACCAGAAGCGCAACAACGTGGTGGTTTCCCGCCGTGCGGTTGTTGAACAGGAGTACAGTGAAGAGCGCGAGAAGGTACTGGAAAGTCTGGAAGAAGGCGTGGTCATCAAGGGTATTGTCAAGAACCTTACCGACTACGGCGCATTCGTGGATCTGGGCGGCGTGGATGGCCTGCTGCACATCACCGACATGGCATGGAAGCGCGTCAAGCATCCTTCGGAAGTGGTTGAAATCGGCGATGAGATCGACGTGCGCGTACTCAAGTTCGACAAGGAGAAAATGCGTGTCTCCCTGGGCCTGAAGCAGCTGGGCGAAGATCCCTGGGACAACATCATGCGCCGCTATCCCGTGGGCACCCGCCTGTTCGGCAAAGTCACCAATCTGGCTGACTACGGTGCTTTCGTGGAAATCGAGGAAGGCGTGGAAGGCCTGGTTCACGTTTCCGAAATGGACTGGACCAACAAGAACATCCACCCCAGCAAGGTCGTACAGCTGGGCGACGAGATGGAAGTCATGGTGCTGGATATCGACGAGGAGCGTCGCCGCATCTCTCTCGGCATGAAGCAGTGCAAGCCCAACCCCTGGGATGAGTTTGCCGACAGCCACAAGAAAGGCGATCACGTCACCGGCAAGATCAAATCCATCACCGATTTCGGTATCTTTATCGGACTGGATGGAGGTATCGACGGCCTAGTACACCTGTCAGACATCACCTGGGACGAGCCTGGTGAAGACCTGATCCGTGACTACAAGAAAGGTCAGGAACTGGAAACTGTGGTGCTGTCTGTCGATCCCGAGCGTGAGCGCATCTCTCTCGGCATCAAGCAGCTGGATCAGGATCCGTTCTCCACCTATCTGGCGACCCACGACAAGGGCAGCATCGTAACCGGTACCATCAAAGAAGTGGATGCCAAGGGTGCTACCGTAGAACTGGCTGAAGGTGTCGATGGCTACATCCGTGCTTCCGAGATATCACGTGACCGGGTTGAAGACGCCCGTACCGTGCTCAAGGAAGGCGAAGAGGTGGAAGCCAAGTTCACCGGCGTCGACCGCAAGAACCGCGCGCTGATGCTGTCCATTAAGGGCAAGGATTTCGACGAGGAAAAGGCGACCATCGAAAGCTACAAATCCGGCGGCGCTTTGGCGGGATCGGCCTCTCTGGGCGATCTGCTGAAAGACCAGTTGTCTGCCAGCAAGGATGACGGCGAGTAAAATCTGCACACAGGGCGGCTTCGGCCGCCCGTTGGAACACCGAGGTAACTGATGACAAAATCTGAACTGATCGAAGCGATTGCACGGCAGCAGACCCATCTCGCACACCGTGATGTGGAACTGGCCGTAAAATGCATACTGGAACAGATGAGTCAGTCGCTGGCCAGTGGAGAGCGTATCGAAGTGCGGGGCTTTGGCAGTTTTTCGCTGCATTACCGGCCACCGCGCATGGGGCGCAATCCCAAGACCGGCGAGCCTGTGGCCCTGGCGGGGAAATATGTTCCTCACTTCAAACCCGGGCGCGAGCTGCGAGAAAGGGTGGACAAGCGTTATCAGGAATCCTTGAAACAGTCCTGAGCGGATTGAGAAAAAATAAAAGCCGGCAAGATTGCCGGCTTTTTTATGTCCAGGGCACTGGCAACTGCATCCTGCGTTGCCAGCATTCCCTGCATCCATGCAGGTCATGGACGGGGCGAAAATTAGCCCGCATCGCTCACCGATCCCCTAGTTCCGGCGTTTTTGGGCGCCGGGACGTGGCCAAGATAGCCCGATAGCCCATTTCTCGTGCCAAGGTACTCGCCAAGAGAAGAGATTCTCGTGT
>NZ_JBHNMF010000150.1:0-6983 GCF_048562965.1 Thiolapillus sp.
AAGTTGTTGCGTAGTGCTTGGTGACCAGGACGGCTGGGGCACCAATAGGTTGTCAAAGGCCGAGTCGATTTTGGGGACTGGGATGTCCCAAAATCTTTCACGAGGCCGAAGACACGCTTGACGTCATTGCCTCCATCACAGGCGTGGATGCATTGCTGCTGGAATGCAATCATGATGTGCAGATGCTGCAAAACGGCCCGTATCCACCGCGGCTGCAGGAGCGTGTCGGCGGCAACTATGGCCATTTGAGCAACGACCAGGCGGCACGAATACTGGCGCAAATCGATCACGGGCGCCTGCAGCACCTGGTGATCGGGCATGTGAGCGAGAAGAACAATTCGCCGGATCTGGCACGGCGCACCCTGGCCGGGGTCTGTGAGAGTCTGGATGCACGCCTGTCCGTCCTTGAGCAGGGCAATGTTTCCGGCTGGTTCTGCATGAATCCCGATTGATGCGGTTCGTGCCCACCGTATCCTGCGACCAGGGTACGGTGGGCAGGGAAATTCTTTTCAATCCTGTTTTTTCAGCTGCTGCAAGGCCCAGTGGGTGTGTTCTGCCACCATTTCGCTGGCCTCGGGCAGGGCATTCTGCAATACCTGAATGACCTCCTTTCCCCCTTCGCTGTTCCCCAGCGCCACGGCGATGTTGCGCTGCCAGCGTTCGAAACCGATGCGCCGTATGGGTGAGCCTTCCGTTCTTTTCAGAAAGGCAGTTTCGTCCCAGGAGAACAGCTCCAGCAGACCTGCCTGGTCCAGACCCTGCCGTGGCAGAAAATCTGCTTCCCCGGTGGGAATGGCGAAGCGGTTCCAGGGGCAGACCATCATGCAGTCATCGCAGCCATAGATATGGTTTCCCATGAGCGGTCGCAGCGCCTGGGGAATGGGACCGAAATGTTCAATGGTCAGATAGGAAATGCACAGTCTGGCATCGAGCCTGTAAGGCGCCACGATGGCGCGGGTGGGGCAGATGTCGATACAGGCGGTACAGCGTCCGCAGTGCTCTTCCGTGGGTATGTCGACAGGCAGGGGCAGATCGGTGTAGATCTCGCCCAGAAAAAACCACGAACCGGCTTCCCGGCTGATAATATTGGTGTGCTTGCCCATCCAGCCCAGACCGGCTTTGATCGCCAGGGGTTTTTCCAGCACGGGTGCCGAATCGACGAACACGCGGTAACCGAATTCGCCGATGTGTGCCTGGACGCGCTTTGCCAGCTTCTGCAGGCGCTTGCGCATGAGCTTGTGGTAGTCCCGCCCCAGGGCATAGCGCGATACGAAAGCCTTGGCCGGATTCTGCAGCACGGCCCTGGCATCGTCGTCCGGCGGCAGGTAATCCATGCGCACGGAAATCACCCGCACCGTGCCCGGTATCAGCTCTCCAGGGTGATAACGTTTGCTGCCGTGTTTCCACAGGTAGTCCATGTCGGCCAGCCGCCCGTCTTTCTCTGCTTCCTGCAGCCTGCTTCCCGCCGCCTGCAGATCAGTATCGGCGATACCGGTCTGCTGGAAGCCCAGTTCACGGGACCACTCCTTGATCCGGCCGGCGAGGGTGGCAAGTTCTTTGGCGTCAGGCGAAGACATGGCGGTAGAATAAAGCAAATCCATTTGCCCGTCTTTCATCATCATGAGTTACCGCCCCATGCCCAGAAAATCCAGCCTGCCTGCTGCCCTGTATACGGCAGCCCAGGTGCGTGAGATGGATCGTCTGAGCATCGAGCGCTACGGCATTGCGGGAGAGGAACTGATGGAGCGAGCCGGGCAGGCGGCTTTCGATCTGCTGCGCCGGCGCTGGCCGGATGCCCGTCGTATCCTGGTGCTGACAGGTACGGGAAACAATGGTGGGGACGGCTTCGTGGTCGCGCGGCTGGCTCTGCAGGCCGGCTTGCGCGTGACTGTCCTGCAACTGGGTGACCGGGAGCGGATTGCCGGGGATGCCAAAACCAATGCCCTGCGTTACGCGGCGCTGTCCGGTGACTGGCAGCCTTTCGGGGAGGCCCTGCCCCGGGATACGGATCTCATCGTGGATGGCGTGTTTGGCACCGGCCTGGAGCGCAATGTGGAAGGACGCTGGGCTGAAGCCCTGAAAGCGGTGAATGCCTTTCGGGTTCCAGTGCTTGCGCTGGATATTCCCTCCGGCCTGCATTCGGATACCGGAAGGATACTGGGAACGGCAGTGCGTGCGGATGCCACTGTCAGCTTCATCGGCCTGAAGCAGGGTATGTTCACGGCAGACGGACCGGACTGCTGTGGGGATGTGTACTTCGAAGCCCTCAATGTGCCGGCACAGGTCTATGCCAGCCAGATCCTGTCGGCCAGAAGGCTGGACTGGCAGCGACAGAAACAACTGCTGCAGCCGCGATCACGCACGGCCCACAAGGGGCAATTCGGGCATGTGCTGGTCGTCGGCGGCGACCGGGGCTACGGTGGCGCAGCCAGACTGTGTGCCGAGGCGGCCCTGCGGAGCGGCGCCGGGCTGGTCAGCCTGGCAACCCGTCCGGGGCACGTCTGTCCGGTGCTGGCTGCCCGTCCCGAGATCATGGTTCATGGCGTTGAATCACCGGCTGATCTGCTGTCACTCACCGGAAGGGCTCGCGTTGTGGCTCTGGGACCCGGCCTGGGAAAATCCGACTGGGGGCATGCCTTGTGGCAGGCGCTGATCGATACGGAATTGCCTCTGATAGCAGATGCAGATGCCCTGAATCTGCTCGCGGAATTTCCCCGCTCGCACGACAAGTGGATACTGACGCCCCATCCGGGAGAAGCTGCCCGGCTTCTGAAATGCACAACGGAAGAGATAAACGCCGACAGGTTCAGGGCGGTTGAGCGACTGCAGCGCCGTTATGGCGGCGTGGCAGTGCTGAAAGGAGCGGGAACCCTGGTGCTCGATGGTGGCAACAGGCCCACGGCTGTCTGTACCGATGGCAACCCCGGCATGGCCAGCGGTGGCATGGGTGATGTGCTGACAGGTGTCATCGCCGGTTTTGTGGCTCAGGGCTGGGATCTGGCCCATGCCGCTGAACTGGGCGTGTGTCTGCATGCAGCCGCAGCCGACAAGGCCGCCCGTGCCGGTGAGCGCGGCCTGCTGGCCAGCGATCTCATGTCCCACATCCGGCGTCTGGCCAATCCGGAAAATGAATAAGTCTGTTTTCCGCTGTGCTTCAGAAGAGGAGCAGATGGCCCTGGGCGCCTGCATGGCCCGGGTGTTTTCCGGCAAACCCCTGCTGATCTACCTGAATGGTGATCTGGGGGCGGGCAAGACCACCCTAGTGCGGGGTTTTCTTCGCGGGCTGGGCTTTCAGGGGGCGGTGCGCAGTCCGACCTACACGCTGGTCGAACCCTATCCATTGGAAGGGATGACCGTCTATCACCTGGATCTGTACCGTTTGAGTGATCCCGAAGAGCTGGAATTTCTGGGTGGCCGGGAGATATTCAGCGGCACCCATCAGGTGCTGGTGGAATGGCCGGAGAAGGGCGAAGGCTGGTTGCCGCTGCCGGACCTGATCCTGCAGCTCGGCTATCAAGACACGGGCCGCAGGCTGGAAGTCACCTGTGAGCCGGCTGATTGTGATCGGCTGCAGAAACAATGTGCTGCTTTTCTATCTGACTCTGGACTTTAGAAAAATATCTTATCCCCCCGAAAACACTAGAAAAAATATTTTTCCTGTGATATTTTTAAATCCAGAGGGAAATTTTCCATATCGTGAAGATCGGGATCATGAATATTCATCGCGTAAAAAATGCAGTTGTCCTGTTGTGCCTGCTCTGCCTGACAGCACCTGTTGCGGTGTTTGCAGATGCGAGTATTCATGGCGTGCGCATGTGGAATGCGCCGGATCATACGCGTCTGGTGTTCGATGTCAGCAAACAGGTGCAGCATCGCCTGTTTTCCCTGCATAATCCTGATCGTCTGGTCATTGATTTCGAAAAATCTGATCTGAAGGCCAAGCTCAAGTCGGACCAGTTCAGGAACCGTCATATTTCTTCCCTGCGCTATGCGCCCCAACCAAACGGCAAACTGCGCGTGGTGCTGGATCTGAAACAGGCTGTGCGCCCGCGCAGCTTCATGCTGCGGCCCAGTGGCCAGTATGGTCACCGTCTGGTCATCGACCTCTATGATCGCAATGGTGCAGCCAAAGCGGTGCAGAGCGTGAAAAAAAGCCAGAACATGCAAGGCGCAAGGGATGTGGTGATCGCCATCGATGCGGGGCATGGGGGAGAAGATCCTGGGGCCCGCGGCAAGAAGCTCAAGTCCAAGGAAAAAGTCATTACCCTGCAAATCGCACGCAGGCTGAAAAAGCTGATCGATGCCGAACCGGGTATGCACGCCGTGCTGACGCGAAAGGGCGATTACTATGTCGGCCTGCGCAAGCGCATGAAAATTGCGCGGCGGGAGCATGCCGATTTCTTCGTCTCCATTCATGCCGATGCCTTCCGCAACAGGAAAGCCCGCGGCGCATCGGTTTTCGTGCTTTCAAATCGTGGTGCCTCCAGTGAAGCTGCGCGCTGGCTGGCGGCAAAAGAAAACGCTGCCGACATGGTGGGTGGGGTGAGCCTGGATGACAAGGATGATGTACTGGCATCCGTGCTGCTGGACCTTGCCCAGACAGGCACCCTGGCCGCCAGTATGCGTGCGGCCCGCACCGTGCACCGGGAAATGGGCAAGATTGGCAGGCTGCATGGCAACAAGGTGCAGAATGCCGGGTTCATGGTGCTCAAGTCACCGGATATTCCTTCCATGCTGGTGGAAACCGGCTTCATTTCCAATCCCCAGGAAGAGCGCAAGCTGGCCAGCGCTTCCTATCAGACGAAAATCGCCAAAGCTGTTTTCAAAGGCATCAAGGAGTATTTCCACAACGAACCTCCTCTGGGTACGCGCCTGGCCCTGCAGAAACAGAAAAAGGCAGGGAAGCAGTCCGTGGCAAAATACGTCATTCGACGTGGCGATACGCTGTCTGCTATCGCCCAGCGCCATCGGGTGAGTATTGCGGATCTGCGCAGTGAAAACCGCATCAGTAACGATCGTATCCGTGTGGGCCAGGTGCTGAAGATCCCGAGCACCTGATTTCCCGCCGCAACAGATGCAGGTTCCGGTCGAAATCCGGTCTGTTGATATGCTTTCCCTTATTTCGTAAACTCCTAGCCTCCAGAGGAGTATTTTTTAAGAGGTGGAGACGAAGTATATGAAAATCACAAGAAAAACACTGGTAAGCGTATTGACCGGCCTGGCGCTGGCAATGTCATTGCCAGCCATGGTTCAGGCCAGCGAACTGACCGACAAGTGCGATTCCTGCCACGGCAAGAACGGCAATAGTGAAGACGACAAGGTGCCCAGCATTGCCGGATTCTCTGCAGTAACCCTGGAAGAAATATTCGAAGACTATAAATCCGGAGAAAGACCTGCGGACAAGTACAAGCCCAAGGATGGTGAAGAAACCGACATGCTGGAGATCAGCAAGAAACTTTCTGACGAAGATGTCAAGAAAGCTGCTGCGCATTACGCCGCTCAGAAGTTCATCCCTCACAAACAGCCATTCGATGCGGCACTCGCCAAGAAGGGCGCCAAGGTACACAAGAAACGCTGTGAGAAATGTCATTCCGAAAACGGTTCCAATGCCGATGACGATGCCGCTATTCTTGCCGGCCAGTGGAAGGGCTACCTGAAACGTCAGTTTGATCTGATCATGTCCAAGGAGCGCACCGTGCCCAAGAAGATGAGAAAGAAAATCAAGAAACTGAAAGACGGCGACGTGGAAAAACTGATTGAATTCTACGCAAGTCAGCAGTAGAAGGATTGTGAGAAACTCAAAAAAACGCTGCTTCGGCAGCGTTTTTTTACGCACCAGTCGCAGTTCCGGTTCAACAGTCAAGCAGGCAGGGTGTGGAGCAGGTTTAATGCGCTCTACTGAAATCATGGCTCCCGGGGTAAAGCATTGGTGCAAGCACCTGACATGAAGCTTTACCGGAACATGAGGGCTGCTACCGCCTGTGTCGTGCGCAGGCTTACAAAAGGGGCGCTTGTTGCCTGGGGGCTGGGTCTGAGTGGCATGGCAATGGCGGAAGCGCCGGCTGCCGTCCTGCCCGCCTACATCTGCGCCGGTTGCCATGGTACTGGTGGCAACAGCAATGGCCCAGCCATCCCGACGCTGGCAGGCGCATCGAGGGACTACATCATCAAAGCCATGGAGGACTACCAGTCGGATGAGCGCGTCTCTACGATCATGGGGCGCATCGCCAAAGGTTACTCGAAAGAGGAAATCGCGCGTATCGCGGATTTCTTTTCCGGACAGGCGTTTGTCCCCGCCCGGGGGCAGAAGTCCAACCCGGAACTGGCCGGGGAGGGCGCCAGGCTGCATGACCGCTATTGTGAGAAATGCCATGCCAAGGGTGGCTCATCCCCCGAGAACGACGCCGGTATCCTGGCCGGCCAATGGACACCCTATCTGAAATATACGCTTGCTGACATGCTGGCGGGCAGAAGCCGGATGCCCCAGAAGATGAAAAAAAAAGCTGGGGACGCTGTATCGTAAGGTGGGTGATGCCGCCGTCGATCAACTGCTCAACTACTATGCCGGCAGCAAGCCGAGGGGATCCGGCCGGTGAGGGGGATCACGCGCAGGCAATTTCTTTCGGCCGCTGGTGTGGCGGCGACAGCATCTTCCTGCCTGGCCTTCAGCCCTTTTGCCATTGGTGGCGCCAGGAAGAAAGTGGTCGTGGTCGGCGGAGGCATCGGGGGGCGACTGCGGCCAAGTATCTGCGTATGCTGGATGCCTCGATAGAGGTTACGCTGATCGAAGCCAACAGCGATTACTACACCTGTTTCATGAGTAACGAAGTATTGGCTGGCGGGCGCACTATTGATTCCATCCGTGTAACTACTCACCCCTAAGATGAGTACAAGCCTGCCTCGATGGATCTACAATCGCTTTTTCATGTCTGTAGAGGCTTGACATCATAGTACGCCGAGTCTATGCTATTGACCCAACACAT
>NZ_JBHNMF010000151.1:0-6968 GCF_048562965.1 Thiolapillus sp.
AGATCATAATTGTACCATCCTGCACCGGATTTCTCATCGTCTTTTTTCGGTTTTTCAATTGAATTTCAATGACTTGGCATTTATAGACGGGAACTACCTACAGGCCTATCGACTGCGGACTGCACAGCACCTATGAGAATCTTGCCATGCGGCGCCAGCAGGTGCGGGTGTGCTGTGATACGGAATCGGGTCAGCAGCTTTATAGCGGAAAAGTGGTGGATGTGTTCACCCTCAAAGGGGCAGAGTATCTGAGGTTACAGTTGACGGATGGCGAAAATCTCGATATCCGTCTGGACCATATCAGGGAAATTAGCACTTGAATTTTCTCCTTTGCTTCCTTAAAATGCGCGGTTCTGTGGCGCCGTTGCGCTATGTTTATCGAATTTTAAAGCGGCCAGAGGCCGGAGACGGACATGAAAGCGGATATCCATCCAGATTACAGTGACATCAAGGTTACCTGCAGTTGCGGCAACACCTTTGAAACCCGTTCTACCCTGGGAAAAGACCTGAACATTGAAATATGTTCTGCCTGCCATCCTTTCTACACCGGGCAGCAGAAGATGATGGATACTGCAGGTCGTGTGGACAAATTCCGCAAGCGTTACGCGCGCTGAGCGGAACATCCTGTCCCAGCCAAAGGGCGCCCTCGTGGCGCCTTTTTATTTCCAGGGATGGAATGTATGCCGCAAGGAGCCAGGGATGGCGGTGCGGTGCGTTTTCGGCCTGGATGCCTTGAATCCGGGCCAGTTATTGCCATCCAGAGGTAACCCATGAGTAAAGATGCTGATGCAGATATCAACCAGGCCGCACTGGAATATCATGAATATCCCGTACCGGGAAAAATCAGCGTAGAGCTGACCAAGCCGACGGCTTCCCAGCGGGACCTGGCGCTGGCCTATACGCCGGGTGTGGCGGAGCCGGTCAGGCGCATTGCAGAAAATCCCGAGGATGCCTACAGGTACACCGCCAAGGGCAACCTGGTGGCGGTTATCACCGATGGTACTGCTGTACTGGGGCTGGGTAACACCGGCGCGCTTGCCGGGAAGCCGGTGATGGAAGGCAAGGGCGTGCTTTTCAAACACTTTGCAGGTATCGACGTGTTCGATATCGAGGTGGACGCGGCGCATCCCAGCGAGTTCATCGA
The DNA here is from genome assembly GCF_048562965.1 of Thiolapillus sp. Taxonomy (NCBI): domain Bacteria; kingdom Pseudomonadati; phylum Pseudomonadota; class Gammaproteobacteria; order Chromatiales; family Sedimenticolaceae; genus Thiolapillus; species Thiolapillus sp. The sequence goes on from NZ_JBHNMF010000151.1 coordinate 1,145, forward strand.
TACCGTGGTGCGTATCGCGTCCACCTTTGGCGGCATCAACCTGGAAGACATAGCTGCGCCACACTGTTTCGAGATCGAACAGGCGCTGGCAGAACAGCTGGACATTCCTGTATTCCACGACGATCAGCATGGCACCGCCATCATCATCGCGGCGGGCCTGCTGAATGCGCTGGAGATTCAGGGAAAGACCCTGGAGGAAGCAAAAATCGTGGTGCTGGGTGCGGGAGCCGCCGGTATTGCTGCCGTGCGTTTGCTGTGCACCATGGGTGCCCACCGCAACAATATTCTGGTGCTGGATCGCCAGGGTGTCATCCATGCTGGGCGTGAGAACCTCAATCCCTTCAAGTTCAGTGTGGCGGCAGACACGGACAAGCGTACTCTGGCCGAAGCAATGCACGGGGCGGATGTATTCATCGGCGTCTCGGGTCCCGATCTGGTGACGCCAGAAATGCTGGCGTCCATGGCGGAGCGTCCGGTGGTGTTTGCCCTGTCCAATCCCGTGCCTGAAATTCGCCCGGAAATTGCCAATCAGGTGCGGAATGACATGATCATGGCTACGGGCCGGTCGGATTATCCAAACCAGGTCAACAACGTGCTGGGCTTTCCCTTCATTTTCCGCGGAGCGCTGGATGTTCGAGCGTGCTGCATCAATGAGGCCATGCAGATTGCGGCAGTCAATGCGCTGAAAAACCTGACCCATGAGCCTGTTCCCCAGAAAGTCCTGTCGGCATACGGTCTTGAGGAGCTCAGCTCCGGTACGAACTATATACTGCCCAAGCCACTCGACGCGCGGCTGAGGAATGTGATTCCGCCTGCGGTGGCCAGAGCGGCCATCGAGACCGGTGTGGCAAAGGCTGGCTGGCCGGAACACTACCCGCCCATGGAAAGCATTTCCTGAGCAGCTTCATTGTTCTCCTGCTATGCTTTATAAGCAGATTCGATAGCAGGAGAATAATAAATGAATAAGGTTGTGATTATGGGGGCAGGCCGTGTGGGTGAAACCACTGCCCAGATCCTTGCCGAGCAGGAAATCTGCCGGGAAGTGGTGCTCATCGACATTCGCGAGGACGCTCCCCAGGGTGTGGCGCTGGATATTCTTCAGACGTCGCCCTTTTTCAACTTCGATACTCTCGTTGCAGGCAGCAATGACCCGGCCGATCTGGCCGATGCCGATCTGGTGGTGATTACTGCCGGCATTCCGCGCAAGCCGGGCATGTCCCGATCAGATGTTCTGGATACAAACGTGTCCATAATTGATGGCATCGTCGATAATATTCTGCGATTTTCGCCAAATTCCATGATTTTGGTCGTCAGCAATCCGGTGGATGTGCTTACCTGGCGGGTATGGCAGCGTACGGGCTGGGGGCGGGAGCGGGTGTTCGGACAGGCCGGTGTACTGGATGCTTCGCGCATGGCGGCATTTCTCGCCATGGAAACCGGATTTTCCAGCCGGGACATCACGACGCTGGTGCTCGGCGGTCATGGCGACAGCATGGTACCCGTGCCCCGTTTCTGCACGATCAACGGGGTGCCGATCAGTCATTTTATCAGTGAAGCCCGAATACAGGATATAATTCAGCGTACGCGGGAAGGTGGAGCAGAGATTCTGGCGCTGAGAAAAAACTCCAGTGCCTATGATGCTCCCGGCGCTTCTGTGGCGGCCATGGTGGATGCCATCAGTCACAACCGCAAGCGCCTGCTGCCCTGTGTGGCCATTCTTCAGGGTGAATACGGCCAGGCGGATATTGCCATGGGTGTACCCTGCGTGCTGAATGAAAAAGGTCTGGCCGAGGTGGTAGAGCTGGATCTGAACCCGGACGAGATGTCCTCATTTCAGCGTTCCGCTGCGGCGGTCAGTCAGGATATCAACAGGCTGAGAGACTGAAGCCCTTTATTTGGGTCAAGAAAAAAAACAACCGAGATTTGGAGTCGTGTAATGTCTGACAAGAAAGCAAAACTTATTCTTGAGCCTTCCGGTGCGGCCCATGAATTCGATGTGATTTCGGGAACGGAAGGACCGGATGCCATCGATATCACGCGGTTGTACGGTGATGCCGGTGTGTTCACCTATGATCCGGGTTTTGTCTCTACAGCCAGTTGTCACAGCTCCATCACTTATATCGATGGTGACGAGGGTATTCTTCGTTATCGGGGTTACCCTATCGAAGAGCTCGCGTCGAAAAGCACCTTTGTCGAGGTGGCCTACCTGCTGTTGTATGGTGAACTGCCCGATGCGGGCCAGCTGTCGGATTTCAATCGCATCATTACGCACCACACCATGGTGAATGAAGCATTGCTGCGTTTTTTCGAAGGCTATCATTACGATGCTCATCCCATGGCGATGATGGTGGGTGTGGTGGGTTCACTGGCGGGCTTCTATCATGATTCCCTGGATATCTTCGATTCCCGGCACCGCGATATCTGCGCCCATCGCCTGATCGCCAAGATACCCACTATCGCGGCAGCCTGTCACAAGCACAATATCGGCGAGCCGGTGATGTACCCGCGCAACGACCTGAGTTATTCCGCCAACTTTATGCACATGCTCAAGGGAACACCCTGTGACGCATATGAGGTTGATCCCCTGGCGGAACGGGCGCTGGATCTGCTGTTCATCCTGCACGCTGATCATGAGCAGAACGCATCCACTTCGACTGTGCGTCTGGCAGGCAGTTCGGGTGCCAATCCGTTTGCCTGTGTAGCTGCCGGTATCACTTCCCTGTGGGGGCCGGCACACGGTGGCGCCAATGAGGCCGTGCTGACCATGCTCGAGGAAATGGGCAGCGTCAGGAATATTGACAAGTATATTGCACGCGCCAAGAACAAAGATGATTCCTACAGGCTCATGGGTTTTGGTCATAGAGTGTACAAGAACTATGATCCGCGGGCGCGCATCATTCGCGAGGTCTGTCATCAGGTGCTGGAAAAACTGGCCGACAGCAACAACCCCCTGTTTGAGCTGGCGTTGAAGCTGGAGGAGATTGCCACCAGTGACGAGTATTTCGTGGAGCGCAAGCTCTATCCGAATGTTGATTTCTATTCGGGTATCATCTATCGCGCTCTGGGGATTCCCGACAACATGTTCACCGTGATGTTTGCCATCGCCAGGACTGTGGGCTGGGTGGCGCACTGGACCGAGATGGTCTCAGATCCTCAGTTCCGCATCGGTCGTCCACGGCAAATCTATGATGGTGCGCCCAAAAGGGCTTATGTGCCGATGGAAGAGCGGAGCTGAGCGCCGGAGTCGGCCTGGAAATTCCATGAATTTTCCGGGCTAGAACAGATCGTCCGGCCTGACGCTGCTTCCGGGGCTTTCCTAGCCGTCATTTGTGGCGGGATCGCGGGAGGTCGTCTCTTCCTCTTCTGAGACAGGTGGTTCGTTGCCTGGACGGAAGATCTCGAACATGGTGTCGGCGGTATTGCCGGAAACCTGCAGGCCGGTGTTTTTATCGATGCGCACGGTAACCAGTGTCGATGGCATCTCCGGCGGCTCATCCGGTATGTCTTCCAGTGCCACCTTCATGAAGGCAATCCATGCGGGCAGGGCGACGCGTCCGCCCACTTCTCCTTTGCCCAGCTTGCTGTTGTCATCAAAACCTGTCCAGACAGTTGTAACGATATGCTGGTTGTAGCCGGTGAACCAGGCGTCACGCTGCTCGTTGGTCGTACCTGTTTTGCCAGCCAGGTCGTTGCGCTTGAGTACCCGGGCGCGTACGCCCGTGCCGCTATTGATGACATCCTGCATCATGGAATACATGATATAGCGGTTTTCCTCGGAAAGTGTGCGTGGTGCCGCACGGCAGGAAACAACTTCCCCGGGCTGCCGGGTTTCCTCCTCAGTGTCCTGATTGCAGCCCACCACCAGTGGGTCAGCTTCAAAAAGCACTTCCCCGTTTCTTTCAATACGCTGGATGAACCAGGGTTCAATCAGAAAGCCCCCGTTTGCCAGGACCGCGTATGCGCGGGCCATCTGCAGTGGCGTCACTTCTCCGCTTCCCAGCGCCAGGGAAAGGCTGTGGGGAAGGCTGTCGGGGTCGAAGCCGAAACGCCGGGCATGTTCGAGTGCGTGGGAAATGCCCATTGCACGCAGCAGGCGAATGGACACCAGGTTGCGGGATTTGGTCAGTGCCCAGCGTAGCCGGGTGGGACCATAGAACTTGCCGCTGTAGTTTTCGGGACGCCAGGTATCGTCATCGCCATTGGCTTCCATGATCACAGGTGCATCATTGATGATGCTGGCAGCTGTGTAGCCGGCTTCGAGTGCCGCGGAATAGATGACGGGCTTGAACCCTGACCCCGGCTGTCGTCTGGCCTGAATGGCTCGGTTGAATTTGCTGCTGTAGAAATCATAGCCGCCAACCAGTGCATTGACGGCCCCGTTTGTGGGGTCCAGAGAGACCAGTGCGCCGCTGACTGCAGGTATCTGGGCCAGCCGCCAGTAGCTGTTGCCTTCTTTGTCCTGCTGTTCCTGTATGCGGATGAGGTCGCCCTTCTTTAAAATGTCTGCCGCTGTTTTCGGTTTTGCTCCGCGGTGGCTTTCGTCCTCATAGGGGCGTGCCCAGCTCAGCCCGTCCCAGCCGATTCTTGCTGTCTGCCCCTTGCCAAGATAGACCTCGGCGTCTTTCTCGCCGATATTTGTGACAATGGCGGGAAGAAGCTGCTGTACAGGCCGTGTCTCGGAGAGCAGCTGATCCAATGCGCTGCTTTCTTCGGGCAGCGGCTCAAAATGCTTTTCCGCTCCACGCCAGCCGTGGCGTCTGTCATAGTCTTCCAGTGCCTTGCGTAATCCCAGGTTGGCGGCTTCCTGCAGTTTGGCGGTGACGGTCGTATAAACGTTGATGCCACTGGTGTAGGCATCCGCACCGAACTTCTTGACCATCCGCTCACGAACCATTTCCGCCAGATAGGGGGCCTGCAGCTCGACTTTTGCGCGGTGCAGCCTGGCTGTCACGGGTTCTTTGCTTGCCTGTTCCGCCTGCGCTTTGCTGATGTAGCCCAAAGCCAGCATCCGTTGCAGGACGTAATTGCGCCGTTGCAGGGCTCTTTCCGGGTTGGTGACAGGATTGTAATTGGAAGGCGCTTTGGGCAGGCCGGCGATCATCGCGGTCTCTGCCAGCGTCAGATCCTGCAGAGATTTGCCGTAATACACCTGTGCGGCGGCCTTGATGCCGTAGGAGCGGTGCCCCAGATAAATCTTGTTCAGATACAGCTCGAGGATCTCTTCCTTGCTCAACTCCTGCTCGATGTGCAACGCCAGGAAGATCTCCCGGATCTTCCGGGTAAAGGTGCGCTTGCGCGTCAGGTAATAGTTTCGGGCAACCTGCATGGTGATGGTGCTGCCACCCTGACGTTTTTTCCCAGTGAGCGCCAGTGTCACGGCGGCCCGGGCAAGACCAGCGGGATCGATGCCGTAGTGCTGGAAGAAATTCTGGTCTTCTGCAGCCAGGAAAGCATGAACCATGTCTTCGGGAATTTCGTCGTAGCTGACGGGATCGCGTCTTTTCTCGCCATATTGGGCAATCAGCTTGTTGTCCCTGCTGAATACCCGCATGGGAACCTGCAGCTGTATTTCCCTCAGGTTGTCGATAGATGGCAGTTCGTTGCGAAAATGCAGATAGGTGCCGCCGATCACCAGGGCGCCGAGTGTGATACCCAGCAACAGCAAAAGGAAGGTGTATTTCAGGATCTTTCCAAAAAGGATCATGCCAGACAGGTAATTCGCGAGATTGAGTTAAGAGGAGGTAGAGTTTATCTCAGCTGAAGTTTCCCAGAAATTATTCAAGCCACCATGCGCAGCAGCACAGTGACCAGAGAATTTCCGGGG
>NZ_JBHNMF010000152.1:0-6941 GCF_048562965.1 Thiolapillus sp.
GCCGCGTTTGGATGCCTACTTTGCTTCCCCTCTGGCGCTATGCGCACGACGGGTAAGCAGTGCGGCCTCGCGGCTACTGGGGTCTACCAGCCTTCGCTTCGCTCTCCATGGCTGGCAGCGGCGGAGAAGAACCAAAAAAATACTATTCGGCAGCAGGCAGAAATCTGTAATACCCTGATAGCATGACCCCGGCACATGCCGGGGCGAGATAAAACCCTTGCTCGGGATGCCCTGCAACAAACCCAGTGATGACAGGCCCAAAAGGCAGGCCTGTCATCCCTGCGGGCCCTGCAGCGCAGTGGCTATGAGGGGATCAATGACCTGCTTCAGATAGGAATGAGGCCGTGCCTGCTCCCTCAGACCAGCCCCCGGTGGAAGAAGCCGATGATCACCAGCACCAGCAGGAACAGACCGAAGCCCAGCAGGGTGAAGCCCAGGGCATAGGAGACGGTTTCAAATTCCTTGGAGGGCGGTTCTTCCAGGTATTTCTCCAGTTCGCCGCTTTCCTTGAGGCGCTTGTAATGCTCGGGGCGTTCTTCCTTGAATTCCTCCAGGTCCCAGCGGCCGGTGAACATCACCCGGTCCAGAGGAAACTTGCTGGGCCGGAAGTGGTTGTTGAAGAAGTGCACCACGAACAGGGTCATCACCGCCAGGAAAGCCTCCAGTCCGTGAGCCAGGGTGGCCAGGTTGAAGGCCCAGCCCGGCAGGAAGCGGCTGAAGAAGGGTGAGAACCACAGGATGATACCGGACAGGCCGATGATGAAGGCTCCCCAGTACACCGCCCAGTAGTCGAACTTCTCCCAATAGGTCCAGCGGTCGAACCTGGGCGGCTCGCCCTTGCCAAAGAACCATTTGAACTGGGCTTTCATGTCTTCCCAGTCCTTTTTGCGCGGCAGCAGGGAGTCCGGCCCGAACCAGTCGAAGTCCCTGTCCCGCGTCACTCTCCAGATCACGGCCAGACCGTGACCGAAAACGGCGAACAGAAACACCACCGCCGCCGTGCGATGGATGTAGCCGAAAGCACGGGGGCCGCCGAGGAAATCGATGATGGCCGTAGCCCAGGCAGTGTCCGGGAACATAACCACCATGCCCGTGAGCACCAGGGTCAGCACCGACAGGGCCAGGGCCCAGTGATTGAGACGCCACTGCCAGCTGAAGCGGCGGAAGGCCTTGCCACTGTGGTGCTTCACCCGCTTGGTGCGCACCCGGTAGCGTTTGCCGTCCACGGTGACCCATTCATAGGGACGGGATTTCAGCTCGCGCCAGAACCAGAGCATGGAATGGCTGTAGAAGAAGATCAGGGTCAGGATGATGATGCCCACCATGATCCTCCCCAGCCACCACAGCTCGGGGTTGCGCTCGAAATCGCCCACATCGGCATGAGCGCGGAATTTGATGAAATCCGGTCCGGCATCCTCATGACACTTGCGGCAGGTTTCGAGGCGTTTTTCCTCTGACACCAGGGAAGCCGGATCGTCGATCTTATGGGTATTGTGCGGATCGTGGCAGTCCTTGCACTGGGCCACGTCCTTGTCTCCCAGCCAGGCAAGCTGACCATGGGTGGTGGCCTTGTTGCTGCGCACCTCTTTGTCGTGGCAGCTTCCGCACTCCTCGACAATGACCCGGTGCGCGGACAGAGCGCCAGCCTCGGCGATCTGGTGCGCGGAATGGCAATCGGTACAGGTGGCGCTTTCACCCTTCCAGGGCGTCTTCAGGCTGGCGCCGTGAATGGACTGCTGATACTCTGCCAGTTCCTTTTCATGACAGTGGCAGCAGGTCTCGGGGGAATTGAGCTTGTGCGTGGTGGAACGCGGATCGCTGGAGGGCAGCACGTAATGCGCCGTATGACAATCGGCGCAGCTAGCATTGTTTTTCGCGCCTTTCTTCTGCGCATGCACCGAATGGGTGTATTGCCGGGTCTGGATGACGATATTCAGGCTGTCGCTGTGCAGCCAGGGCGCGCGCTCGGGGGCCGTGCCCTCCCCCTGCTTGATGTGACAGCCCACGCAATCGACGGTTTCCAGGTCTTTCTTGTGGGGCAGGGCTTCGATATCGCTATGACAATCGAGACAACTGTACTTGCCATGCACGCTCTGGTGCAGCATGCCGCCGTCCACATGCAGGGGCCGATAGGGCGGCGCGCCATGCTCGCCCTGGGGCACGGCAAAGCCCTTCTGCCCATGACAGCCCAGGCAATCGCTTTCCTGGATGTCTTCCCTCGCAATACGCTTTTCCCCGGGCAATGGCTTGTCCGCCGCCTGGGCCAGGATCACAAAGGCGGCCAGCAGGCAGCCAGCGGCAAAACGCAGGTACAGTCTCTTCATTGGCTCAGAGCTTCTGGGTGAATTCAGGATAGGCTTCCAGGCCGATCACGGCGATATCCGCGCCTTCGTATTCATCCAGTTCTGACAGACGGATGCCCATGGTCTTCTTCAGACCCAGCCATGCCAGATAGCTGGCGCCGAAGGTCCAAGCGAAGATCAGGGCGATACCGCCGATCTGCGCCCAGAAACTGGCGTCGGGATTGGAGAACACCACGGCGATCAGGCCCCAGATGGCCACTACGCCATGCACGGAAATAGCGCCCACCGGGTCATCGATATGCGCCCAGCGATCCATGAGCATGATGGAAACCACCACCAGCAGCCCGGCCACCACGCCAATGAAGGTCGCCAGGCCGGGAGTGGGGGTATAGGGCTCGGCGGTGATGGCCACCAGCCCTGCCAGAATGCCGTTGAGGCCCATGGTCAGGTCCGTCTTGCCCCACCACAGACGCGACAGGATCAGGGCCGCCACACAGCCCCCCGCCGCCGCGATATTGGTATTGACGAAGATCAGGGAGACGGCATTGGCATCGGCCACGGAGGTGATGCTCAGCTGGGAACCGCCATTGAAGCCGAACCAACCCAGCCACAGGATCATGGTGCCCAGGGTGGCGAAGGTCATGTTGGAACCGGGTATGGCCATGGGCTGCAGGCCGCCACCGGGTTTCTCCACGTATTTGCCCTTGCGCGGCCCCAGGAGCAGCACCCCGGCCAGAGCGGCGGAGGCGCCGGCCAGATGCACCACGCCACTGCCGGCGAAATCCAGGAAGCCCGCCTGGTCGAGGATGCCGCCGCCCCATTTCCAGTAGCCTTCGATGGGATAGATGACGCCGGTCATGACCACGGAGAACAGCAGGAAGGCCCACAGTTTCATGCGCTCGGCCACGGCCCCGGAGATGATGGACATGGACGTCGCCACGAACACCACCTGGAAGAAGAAATCGGAGAAATAGGAATGACGGGTTTCGCCTCCCGAATTCACCACCTCGCCCAGGCTGTGATCCAGCCCCAGGAAAAAGCTCAGGGAAGGAATCCAGGCGCTGTCGCTCTCGCCGTACATGATGTTGTAACCCATGAACATGAACATGATGCAGGCGATGGAATACAGGGCAATGTTCTTGGTCAGAATCTCCGCCACGCTCTTGGTGCGCACCATGCCCGATTCGAGCATGGCAAAGCCCGTGGCCATCCACATGACCAGGGCGCCGGACATGAGCAGGAAGAACGTATCCTGGGAATAGATGAGTTCGATGAGTGTGATTTCCATGGGGGTAAAACTCCCATTGGTGACGATACTTTAAGACTGAAACGGCAAGCTGCCTGCCTCCAGGGAAGTGGGCAGCCTGCCGGACACGGACCGGCCTTACTTTTCGGCTTCAGCCCTGGCGGCTTCGGCTTCTGCCTTCATGCGCGCTTTCATGATGTTGAAACCATGATTGTCGCTGTCCGAGGGTCGCCAGGCCTTGGGCGGCTTGGCTCCCTTGAACCAGCGGTGCATGGGCGAATCGAGAATCTCGTTGAGGAGCTTCTCCATCTTGTCCGCACCTTCGGTGTTGCCGCTATGACGCGCCTTTTCAATGGCCTCTTTGATGTCGGGCACCATCTCGATATAGAAACGGTGGGCCACTTCGAAGACACCTTCCCAATGCACATAATCAGGAGCGAACATGGCCGCGCCATGACGGGCCCGGCGGCCTTCGTGGTGCCACAGGTAGAAGTAGTTCCACTCCACGGACTCGTTGAACTTGGTCTTGTCGCGCAGGCCGTTCTCCAGCATGGCCACATACAGTTTCTTGGCCGGAATCAGGAACTTGTCGTTGAAGGTGACAACGAAAGTATCCAACTGCTCGAAATGGGCATCGACGATGTTGTTGCCGTGACAGGCGCGGCACACATTCTTCATGTCTTTGCGGCGCTGCAGCCAGGGCTTGACCTTCTTGCCCTTTTCGATGGCCTTGGAATCCACCTTGGCGGAAACCGGCGCGCGCAGGTTCCAGGCAATGCGGTCGCCGATGTCGTGGGTCACCGGCAGATCCTTGGTGCGGCTCATGTGGCAGGTGGCGCAGGTGGGCGCGGCCGTGTAGTCCTCGCCCACGATCCACTTGCCTGAATCCAGGTTCATCTGATCCTTGTGCGCGCGGAAGGCAATGCCATGGGCAGACTCCTCGTAGATCTCTTTCTGCGGATGATCGGGACCCAGATGGCAACGGCCACAGGCATTGGGTTCCCGGGCCTGGGCGGCAGAGAAGTTGTGGCGCAGATGACAGGCGGTACAGGCGCCCTTGGAACCATCGGGGTTGATACGGCCAATACCGGTATTGGGCCAGCTGGACTTGTCCAGAGAACCGTCGGAATTCACACGCACGATGGAGCCGTGACAGGCGGCGCAGCCCATGGCGGTGATGGGCGAGGTTCCGGACAGGGTGGGCGCGCCTTCCACCACTTCAGCCAGCACATTGTCCAGGGAACCAAGAATATCGCCCGCGGTGGCATGGTGGCTGCGATCAAACTCTTCCACTTCACTCTTGTGGCACTGGGCACAGTCTTTGGGAGAGACGATGACAGAGATCACGAAATCCTTGTGCATAATGGCATCTTTTTCGCTGCGGTCGGCCTTGTGGCATTCGTAGCAGCCCACGTTGGCGGAAAAGTGCTTGGAATGTCCCCACTGGTCATAGATGCCCGGGGTCTTCTCCCGGTGACAGGACATGCAGGTGACGCTCTCGCGGCTGAGCTGATTGAAACCGGACAGAATCTTCACCGGCTCCTCTTTGTTCATGACCTTCTCCACCTTGGCCTGAGCAGGCTGTTGGGCGGGCGCAGCCGGCGCTTGGGACTGGGGAGCCGCCGGGGGTGCCGGCATCTGAGCATTCTTCCACCACCCTGCCGGATTGGCATGGGTCGTGGACCACAACATCAGGGACAACAGGCCCAGGACTGAAACCATCTTTTTCATCAGGATCTCCATTCAAGATTCCACAGTGGGACAAACAACCATCGTGGTAACAGGCAAATCCCGGGCCAACTATTGATTTTTCAGCCTCTAAAAATAACAAATATTAGAAAATCGTGGACTTATGAGTCAGCCAAAACCAACCCAGTTCACCCAGCCAAGAACAGGAGGCTGCACCGACAAGCAGAGCGCACGCCCGGATTTGGTGCATGACCTTACCCCTGATGCACCAAAACCAAACAGAAAGCCCGTGACGTGCGAACACATCACGGGCTCCGCCTTATCATGAGGCCAACGTCAGAACAGGTCGGACAACTGTTTTTTGAGTTTGTCGAACCAGCCCTTGCCGCTCTTGCCACCTGAAGCCTTTTCCTTGATCTCGTCAATCTGCTTATGCAGTGGTTCGAAATCCTTCCTGGTGCCATAACCCAGCACTTCCGCCATCTTCAGCTCTTCATCCGCCGCCTTGAGCAGCTGATCCAGCTGTTTGCTGTCCTCGTCAGAACGGGATTTCTTCTCGGCAAGCTTTTCGGCTGCCGCAAGCATGTGCTGACTGCGCAACAGCGGAAGAGGCACGACTTCGGTCGTTACGACCAGGGTGTTGAGCGCCGTCTGTAGAGCCGGTTTCGCCTTCTCGGTCTCTCCCTTGTCCAGCAGGGGAGAGATGGCCTTGATGGCATCCGGATAGGTGGCCAGAGGAATGCTGGTAGTGCTGATCACCACTTCACTGGCCAGATTGCTCATCAGGCTGCGCGCCTCCTGCACCTTGCCGTCGTCGAGCAGATTCCTGGCTTCCTTGATGCTGGCCTTGACGGTATCCACGCTGGCAAACAGGTCATAGGTGACCATGTCCACGGACACGGGTACGAGCGCCAGCTTCGGGTCCCTTGCGAGGATCAGTTCCAGTTTGCCTGTCGTTGCCTCCAGCGCCTTGAGGGTGTCGTCGGTCTTACCTTCGTTGAGGGCCTGCAGCGCCTTTTGCGTCTGTTCGATGGCAGCAACCGCCTCTTCAACGATTTTCTTGCGCTGCCCGGCTACTCTGTCAGCGGCAGACTGATCCACCTGAGTCTGAACCGCCTTGCTTTCCGCAGATTTGTCCTGCGCCTTTTCGGGCAGTGCAGATGCCTGTGTGAACCCGGTCACCACGAGAAAAAGACCGGGCAACATGAAAGAAAACAGCTTTTTCATATTCAACCTCCTCTTATTCTTCAACTTCGTCTACGGACTTGGGCAAACCGGCCAGTTTACAGACCATCTGCACCGGGCCTTTGGGAAACAGCTTGTACAGAAAATCCCGATAGGACTTGGTGTCCCGGTAGCGCTTGCCATGCCGCCGGCCCAAGGTCTTGAGAAAGGTATGCATGCTGGGATGCCGCATGTGATCTTCATAGTATTCACGGAAGTAGTAGATCATGCCCCAGTGGGTGTCCGTAAGCTTCAGACCCTCCTGTTCCGCGATGGCTTCAGCCACAGCTTCATCCCAGTCATTGGGATTCAGCAGATAGCCTTCCTCATCAGTCTCTATACTCTTTCCATTTACTTCTAACGTAACTACTCACCCCTATCAGCATAGAGCTGTCCCGAAAAGGCCATTTGAATGGCGACCAGCGGATTGTATCCCTGATTTGCCATGGTCTGCAGGTAACTGGAGATGCGGCAATAGG